>DASXBA010000001.1:0-1633 GCA_036406475.1 Thermoleophilaceae bacterium
CCCTCCTCGGTCGGGGCGGCGGTGTGGAACTTCTCGTCGACCTCGTAGTCCACGCCGAGCTCGAGGTCCCCGACCGCGCTCGCGAAGGCGTAGTACGTGTCGGCGGCCTGCTCGGGCTGGCCCGAGATGATGAGCGGCGTCCGCGCCTCGTCGATCAGGATCGAGTCGACCTCGTCGACGATGGCGAACCAGTGGCCGCGCTGCACGGTCTGCGTGAGCTCGACCGCCATGTTGTCGCGCAGGTAGTCGAACCCGAACTCCGAGTTCGTGCCGTAGGTGATGTCGCAGCCGTACGCAGCCCGGCGATTGGTCTGCTCGAAGTCGTCGGCCATCTCGGCCTGGATCACGCCCACGGTCATGCCGAGGGCCTCGTAGACCGGCCCCATCCACTCGGCGTCGCGCTTGGCCAGGTAGTCGTTGACCGTCACGAGGTGGACGTTCACGCCCGCGATCGCGTTCAGGTAGAGCGGGAGCGTGGCGACGAGGGTCTTGCCCTCGCCGGTCTTCATCTCGGCGATGCGGCCCTCATGGAGCACCATCCCGCCGATCAGCTGGACGTCGAAGTGGCGCAGGCCGAGCGTGCGCTTGGACGCCTCACGGACGCAGGCGAACGCCTCCGACAGCAGGTCGTCGAGGTCCTCGCCCTGGTCGAAGCGCTCGCGGAACTCCTCGGTCTTGGCGCGCAGGGCCTCGTCGGAGAGGGCGGCGATCTCGTCCTCGAGGGCGTTGATCTCCTCGACGCGCTCGTGCATGCGCTTGAGGGTGCGACCCTCGCCCGCGCGCAGGATCTTCTGGAAGACGCTCATGGCGATTGGATGGTATCGAACACGGCTAGGGCGGCCGGGAGAGCCAGCGTCGCTCGGCGCACCAGCGCCGCATCGTGCGGACGCTGGGGGCGCGGGCCGTGTCGGCAGCGTGACGGGCGCGGAGGGCGGCGATGACGGTGCCGGGCGGTGCGCCGGCGGCGAAGCGGCTCTCGGCCTCGTCGCGCAGGGTGGGCCAGGTGTAGCTGCCGGGCCGGGGCCGGGCATTCGGACCCTGGAGGGCGGCCAGGTGGGCCCGAAGCGCCTTGTGCCGGGCGGCGGTCAGGCATCCGTGCGCCCGCCATAGGCGCTGGAGGGTGAGGACGAGGTCGCGCCCGTTGCGCTGCGTTTGGAACTCGCGGGACGCGTGGGCCGTGCAGAGCCAGACGACGACGCCGTAGCCGAGGTTCAGCTCCTGCGTGCGGCCGCGGGTCCGCTCCACGCAGATGGCGCATACCACCTGCTTGGTGGGCACCCGCCGGGCCTTGTACAGCGTCGGAACGTAGTTGCCGTGGGGCTCGGAAGGGGACACCGGGCGAGTGTGGCAAGCGAGATGTCGCAGGTGGGTCACGACGTGTCGCACATGTGTAGAGAGATGGAATTGACACTCCCTCTAAGAGCCAAGTGGACTTCACGCCCAACCCAACCCCAAGCCATCCACCCCGCTCCACACCGCCGGATCGCCACCTCAGGCACCACTCACCGCCCACCCACAACCGCACGCGTGACGCCAGTTGCGCGGCCCCGTACACTCGCGCGATGGCGATCTGCCCGCAGTGTGCGCGGGAGAACCCGGAGGGGGCGCGGTTCTGCAACGCGTGCGGTGCGCC
>DASXBA010000002.1:0-3355 GCA_036406475.1 Thermoleophilaceae bacterium
GGCTGGTGGGGCGGCAACTGGTGGGGCTGGTGGGTGGGGCCGCTCTGGTTCCTCTTCCTGGCCGCGCTGGCCGTGATCGTCGTCCGAGCCCTCCGGGGCCGGCCCCGCGGTCCGAGAGGTGGAACAGGCAGCGAGGCGATCACCCAGGATGCCTCGGAGGCGCCCACCGCAGAGGCGAGTGGCGACACCGCCGAGACAGAGGTGCGAGAGGTTCGCGGCGGCGAGCCCCCGCGCTGGGTGCGGCTGATCGCGATCGTGCTCCTGTCCTGCCTGGCGATCGCCGCCGCCTTCATGGTCGGCGCCGTCGCGGCCTGGGCCACGGCGACGGGCAACGGCAGCGTGGTCGCCGGCGTCGTGATCGCCCTGGGCGTAGCGATCGCCGGCATCGCCTTCATCGGGGAGGCGCGCCGGTTTGCGCCCTGGCTGCTCGCGGGAGCGCTCGTCCTGGGAGTGCCGGCCGGGGCGGTGGCGGCCGCGGACATCCACTTCGACGGCGGCATCGGCGAGCGCCATTACACCCCCACTGCGGTCAGCGACGTGCCGGCTGACGGCTACGACTTCGGCGTGGGGCAGCTGATCGTCGACCTGCGGGACCTGCCTTGGGCAAGCGGCCAGGCGATCGCCGTCTCCAGCAAGCTCGGCGTAGGCCAGATGATCGTCTCCGTGCCCAGCAACGTCTGCGTCCACGCCCACGCCACGGGCAAGGCCGGCGAGCTGCTCATCCGCGGCGACCAGAGCGACGGCATCGACCCCGAGGTCGACCAGGGCCTGCCGCGCAGCAACGCCCCCAGGCTCGACCTCGACGCGGACATCCAGTTCGGCCAGGTGATCGTCACCGACCAGGATCCCGACGAGGTCGACCACGGCGGTCATGGCTTCGACTACGACCACAACCGGCTCTCCGCAGAGCAGCAGGACCAGGTGTGCGGGCGATGAGGCGCCCGGATCTCACCCAGCTCGCGGTCGGCCTCGCGATCGTCGTGCTCGGCGTCCTGCTCCTGCTCCAGGAGGAGGGCAGCATCGACATCGACGGCGGGTGGCTGGGCGCAGGGCTCACGGCCTGCGCCGGAACGGCACTCCTGGCCAGCGGCCTGGGCGCCCGCGAGCCCTGAGTTGAGCCGATACAGGCCAAGATGAACCCATGAGAGACGGCGGTTCAGGACTGCGCCGCGATTCCCGCCGGGCGGTGCTCGGCGGTGTCTGTGCGGGCTTCGCCCGCTGGCTCGGCATCGACCCGATCATCACCCGGGTCGGCATGGTCGTCGTCACGATCGGTTCCAGCGGCGCCGCCGCGGTCGGCTACCTGATCGCGTGGGCACTGATGCCCTCCGACGCGGGCGAACCGGCACGACGCCGTGATCGCCGCGGGCGGAAGGGCGGCTGGAGGATCGCGGGGGGCGTCGCCCTGCTCGTGATCAGCGCGCTGCTCGTCTTCCGCCAGCTCAACATCTGGTGGAGCGACGCGGTCGTCTGGCCCGTGGCCCTGGCGGCCTTCGGCGTCGCTCTGCTCTGGACACTCACCCGGCAGCAGGCCGAGGAGGAGGAAGAGAGCGAGGCCGAGGTTGATGCGGGGGTGCGCGACAGCGACACGCGGCCGATGCCGGCCGAGCTTCGACGCGGGGCCCCCGACGAGACCGGTGGGTGGTGGCGCGCCAAGCGCGCTTCCGCGATCGGGTTCGGAGTCGCCCTCGTGCTCGGGGCCGCGCTCCTCTTTCTCTGGGCCGTCGGCGCCCTCAACGCGGTCAGCGACGTTGCGCTGGCCGCCCTCGTGGTGGCGATCGCACTCGGGCTGATCTCGGCGCCGTTCTGGTGGGGAATGGGGCGCCGGCTGGGCGCCGAGAGGATGGCGCGCGCCCGCTCGCAGGAGCGGGCCGAGGTCGCGGCCCACCTGCACGACTCGGTGCTCCAGACGCTCGCCCTGATGCAGAAGCGCGCCGGCGAGCCGGATGAGGTCGCGCAGCTTGCTCGCCGCCAGGAGCGGGAGCTCCGTTCATGGCTGGCCGGGGAGCAGCCCCGGCCTTCCGAGCGCCTGGCAGATGCGCTGCGGGCCGCGGCCGAGGAGGTCGAGGAGACGCACGGCGCTCCCGTAGACGCGATCGTGGTCGGAGACGCGCCGCTCGACGAGCGCTCGGAGGCCCTGGTCGCCGCCGCGCGGGAAGCCCTCACGAACGCGGCCAAGTTCGCCTCCGACGCGGGACCGGTTCACCTCTATGCCGAGATCGAGAACGGGTCGGCGCGGGTGTTCATCGACGACCGCGGACCGGGCTTCGACCCGGACGCAGTCTCGGGTGACCGGCGCGGCGTCCGCGAGTCGATAATCGGGCGCATGAAGCGGCACGGAGGCAAGGTCAAGATCCGCAGCGCCCCCGGCGAGGGCACCGAGGTCGAGCTCAGCATCGAAGGGAACGGCCGATGAGCTCGACCCCGTCAGTGGTGATCGTCGACGACCACCGGATCTTCAGGACCGGTGTGAAGGCTGAGCTCGACGGGATGGTCGAGGTGCTCGGCGAGGCCGAGTCCGTGGAGGACGCGGTCCGGGCGATCGCCGAGCACGAGCCGGAGGTCGTGCTGCTCGACGTCCACATGCCCGGGGGCGGCGGGGTCGAGGTGATCGAGCAGGTCTCCAAGCTGCGGCCGCAGCAGCGCTTCCTCGCCCTCTCGGTATCCGATGACCCCGAGGACGTGATCGCCATCGTCCGCGCCGGCGCTCGTGGCTACGTCACCAAGACGATCACCGGCGACGAGCTCGCCGACGCAGTCAAGCGCGTCCGCGACGGCGACGCGGTCTTCTCACCCCGGCTCGCGGGATTCGTGCTGGACGCCTTCGCCGGCGACCTGCCGGCGGAGGAGGTCGACCCCGAGCTCGACCAGCTCACGGCCCGCGAGCGCGAGGTGCTCCGCTACATCGCCCGCGGCTACCTCTACAAGGAGATCGGGCTGCGCCTCAACATCTCCGTGAAGACCGTCGAGGCCCACGTCAGCTCGGTGCTGCGCAAGCTCCAGCTCTCGAACCGGCACGAGCTCAGCCGCTGGGCGGTCAGCCGGCGGCTGGTGGACTAGCGTTACGGCGCCGAAGCGGTCCAGGCGCTGCAGATCCGGGCGACGTGCCGATCGTCGGTGCCGCAGCAGCCACCGAGCACGTTCATCTCGGGCAGCCGCTCACGCAGTTGGGCGTAGCGCGCCCCGAGGTCGTCGGGATCACCATCGTCCAGCTCGGTCGCCTCGTCGAGCTCGGCATGACTCCTGGTGGAGGCGTTCGCTCGCAGGCCGCGGATCCTGCGGCTCCAGGGCTCATTCCCCGCCAGAACATCCTCGAAATGGGTCGGATGGGCGCAGTTGATCATGTAGTAGGCGG
>DASXBA010000003.1:0-1574 GCA_036406475.1 Thermoleophilaceae bacterium
GCGCCTCGCGGTGCTCGGGCACCCGGTCTCGCACTCGCGCTCCCCAGCGATGCAGAACGCCGCCCTCGAGGCGCTCGGCCTCGCCGAGGAGTGGGCCTACGAGGCGATCGACATCGAGCCCGGCGAGTTCGACGAACGCACGCGGGAACTTCCGGCTCAGGGCTTCGTCGGCGCGAACGTCACCATCCCGCACAAGCAGGCGGCCCTGGCGCTGGCCGACGAGGCATCCGAGGCGGCGAAGCGGATCGGG
Source organism: Thermoleophilaceae bacterium (assembly GCA_036406475.1). Lineage (GTDB taxonomy): Bacteria > Actinomycetota > Thermoleophilia > Solirubrobacterales > Thermoleophilaceae > DASXBA01. The sequence goes on from DASXBA010000003.1 coordinate 251, forward strand.
GCCGCCAACACCCTCAGCTTTCGCGAGGGCGCGATTCGCGCGGACAACACGGATGGGACGGGGCTGGTGGACTCGTTGCCGTTGACCCGGAGTTGGACGAATGCGCTGGTACTCGGCGCCGGCGGGTCGGCCAGGGCCGCGGCCTGGGCGCTCGCCGAGCAGGGGGCCACTGTCTCGGTCTGGAACCGCACGCCCGAGCGCGCCGACGAGCTGGTTCGCGACCTCGCCGGCGGAGGGCCTCCAGCCGGGGGCGGCCTCACGGCGGTGACCGGCGACCAGGTGCGAGCAGGCGACTGGGAGCTGATCGTCAACTGCACCGCGATCGGGATGCGTGACGAGGACCCGTTCGAGCACCTGCCGCTGGCCCGCGAGCGCCTCGATGGAGACACGCTCGTGGTCGATCTCGTCTACGCCGGATCCGAGAGCAGGCTGGTGGCTGAGGCGCGGGAGCGAGGCGCGCTGGCGGTGGATGGCGTGGAGGTACTGGTCCGGCAGGGCGCGGAGTCGCTGCACATCTGGACGGGCCTGGAACCCCCGCTCGACGTCATGCGGAGCGCCGCGCGAGCCGCCTAGTGCTCGCTGCTAATTTTTCGTTAGTGCCGAAGCTCGAGCTGATCTCCGGTGGCCTGGACGCGATCTCCGACGGCGCCGCGGATGCTGCTTCGTCGTCGAGCCCGGAGCGGCTCCCCGACGCGGACGCCTTCGACGCCTATTCGCGCACCGTCGCGGGCGTCGCGGAGCGGCTCACGCCCTCCGTGGCCCACCTGGCCGTCTCCCGCCGCACGCGGCGCGGACGCGCCGAGGGGGCCGGCAGCGGCGTCGCGATCTCCTCGGACGGCTACATGCTGACCTCGGCCCACGTGGTCGCCGGCGGCAGGGGCGTAAGCGCCACCTTCTCCGACGGGCGCGAGCTGAGCGCCGACGTCGAGGGCTCGGATCCGCTCTCGGACCTGGCCGTCGTCCGCGTGGACGCCAGGGACCTCACCCCGGCCCAGCTCGGCGACGCGGACGAGCTGCGCGTCGGCCAGCTCGTCGTCGCGATCGGCAGCCCCATGGGCCTGGCGGGCACGGTGACGGCAGGAGTGGTCTCGGCCCTAGGGCGATCGCTGCCCACCCGCTCCGCCTCGGCGGTGCGACTCGTGGAGAACGTGATCCAGACCGACGCCGCCCTCAACCCCGGCAACTCGGGGGGAGCGCTGTCCGACGGCCTCAGCCGGGTGGTGGGGATCAACACCGCGGTCGCGGGCGTCGGGCTCGGCCTAGCCGTGCCCATCAACGATGCGACCCGGAGGATCATCTCGACGCTGATGAAGGAGGGCCGGGT
>DASXBA010000004.1:0-1849 GCA_036406475.1 Thermoleophilaceae bacterium
GCGCGCTCAGCCGGCAACGACAAGCTGACGAGGCTGTCGATCACGGACCTCCTGGGACTCGACGGCCGGCTCGGCCCGACCCGGGGCGAGCGCGGCGACTGCGACGAAGGGGAAGAACCACGGAAGATAGAGATAGAACCAGTGCGTGAGGACCAGCTCGAAGCCGATGAGCAGGGCGGCGGTCAGCGCGGCGAGCTGGAGCGGTGACTTGCGGCGCGGCCAGAGCGCGGCGGCGACCGCGCCGACCGCGAGCAGCACCTCGAGGACGATCTGCACCGCGTGGAGGTTCGGCACGCCGCGGGCGTGGTACTGCCGCCAGTCCCACACCGAGAACGGCGACTCGCGCCCGACCTGCCAGCCGAGCGTCCGGTGCCAGAACTGGCCGAGCGCGTGCCACAGGTTCGGCTCGAGGAGCAGGATCGAGAAGGCGGCAACGGTGGCGACGGCGAAGCCGACGACCGCCCGCGGCCTCGGCCACCGGCCCGGATAGGTCAGCCACAGCGGCGCGATCACGAGCGGCGCGAACTTCGTCCAGGCGCCGAGCGCGGCGAACGCGCCGCGCGCCGAGTCCGACGACGACAGCCAGAAGCCCCAGATCAGGAACGCGGGCAGGATCATGTCGTTCGTGTTCGAGTTGGAGGCGTATTGCGTGAACGGGTAGGCGGCCCACGCGAACGCAAGCGTCGCCGCGAGCTTCAGCCCGCCGAAGCGGCGGCCCACGAGCGCAAGGCCAACGAGGCACAGCACGTCCCACAGAACCGCGGTGAGGTGCGCCGCGGGCAGGTCGTCCCACTTCCCGCTCCAGCCCTTGATCAGGTACCCGGGCAGATAGGCCTCGTAGGACACCGGCCCGTACGTGTCGCCGCGGTCGTTGGCCGACTCGCAGCGGCCGTTCGTCTGGATCCTGTCGCGGATCTCGCCGTCGGCGTCCGCGGGACCGCACGCCTTGAGGTCGTCCTCGATCGGCATGTGATCGTACGGCGCCTGGCCGTGCGCGATGCGCTCGGCGCCGATCACCCCGGCGTACCCGACGTCGATCACGTTCGAGGCCTCCACGTTCAGCCCGATCCGGAAGCCGGCCAGGAAGACGGTGGCGCCGAGCAGCACCCAGGCCGGCCAGACCGGCCGGCCGCGTGGCGGCCGCCCGGTGGCCCCGATCCACACGGCGCGAACGAGGAGGTACACGAGCGGCGGATAGACGAGCGGGACGCTCGTGAAGATGTCGCCCCGGTTGAAGAACCAGAGCGAGACGCTGAACGACAGCATCGCCACGAGGTCGAGGTTGCGCAGCGAGAGAGGCCGCCGCAGGTCAGCCAGACCGAGGAGGAAGGCGAGGCAGAAGGCGCCCCAGATCCATGGGTTGTTGATCTTCGTGCCGCCGAAGGCGCCCCGGTAGCCGCGCGCCATCTTCCAGGCCACCTGCGGGCCGGTCCACGCCTCGAGCACCGCTCCGGTGCCGTCGTCGACGCGGCCCGTTGCGATCTCGCCCGCCTTTCCCCACCAGATCTTGACCGTCCAGCTGCGGAGCTTCGCGTCGAAGGTCTCTTCGTCGATGCGGCCGGTGCGCGGGTAGCGGTCGAGCCAGTCGTGGACCTTTCCGTTCGCCGCGAACGCGGCCAGCGCCGCATGTTTGGTCAGCTGGGGCTTCGGCTTGACCGGCGCAAACGGCGTCTGGACGAGGTGGCCGCGCGCGTCGTACACGGGCCCGGTGGGCGTCGCGGAGAAGGCGGCCGGAGCCGCTACCAGCGCGAAGACGCAGAGGGCGAGGACGCTGCGCCGCACGGGCGCGTCACCTGCGAAACGACCAGAGCTTGTTCCCGACGAAGTTGAGCGGCGTCACGAGCACGAT
>DASXBA010000005.1:0-17936 GCA_036406475.1 Thermoleophilaceae bacterium
TTCTCCTTCTCGCCCGCGGACCTCCTCTCGCATGTGGCCTCGAGCCGCTGGGAGTTCGGCGACGGCTCCGGGGCGACCGGCGCGTCGGTCTCCCACACCTACACCCGGGCGGGGACCTTCACGGCTCGGGCGATCTCGACAGACACCGTGGGCAACACCCGGACCGTGTCACGGACGGTCCGCGTCGTCGACACCCGCAAGCCGTCGATCTCACATCTGAGGCTCAGCCGCACGCGCTTCCGCGCGAGGCGCAAGGCCGGCACCCGGATCGGCTTCAGGATCTCCGAGCCCGCGTCCGTCTCGTTCACCGTGCAGCGGCGCAAGGTCAGCCGGCGAGGAGGCCGAGTCCGCTTCGTCAAGGCCGGCAGCTTCAAGCGGACGGCCACGGCCGGTCACCACACCATCAAGTTCACGGGCAAGCTCGGCCGCAAGGTCCTCAGGACCGGGCGCTACCGGCTGGTCGTGGTGGCCACCGACCCGTCGGGCAACCGCTCCGGAAAGCACACCAGGCGGTTCCGGATCGTCAGGCGCTGAGCGCTCAGCGGCGCCAGGCGCGGGCCTGGCGACCGACGATGTCCACGAGGTTGCCGAGCGCGACGTTGACGTCCACCAGGTGAACGCCCCAGGTGTCGTCCGGCGACGGGCTCAGCTTCTTCGCGTCGCCCACCGGGGAGAGCATGAGCACATTGGCGCCGTTGGATTCCTCGCAGCGGCCCGTGTAGTGGTCCCGGGGCTCGAGCCAGGGCGTGTCCGCGGCCGGCGGCAACCCGCCGTAGAGCTTGACCAGCAGCACGAAGATGACGCCCGGCGCGAACGGCTTGCTCGGGACGAGCGTCTGGAGAGGCTTGCCCGACAGCCTGGCCGGGTCGGTGCAGAGCACGGGTCCACCCGGCAGCCCAAGTGAGTTGCCGACCGGGTCGGTGTCGGTGCGGCCGAAGCGCGCGTCGTCGGGCGGCGTGTCGTCGAAGGTCGAGTAGGAGATGACGCAGCCGGTCTGCGCCGGCCGCTCGCACGGCCGCACCTTCGCGAAGTCGTTCGCGTTCGCGTTGGCGCCGGGGATGATCGCCGAGACCAGCAGCTTCCTCACCGCGGGCTCCCCGTCGATCTCCCGGCGGATCAGCGCCCGCAGCATGCGGCTGCCCTGGGAATGGCCGATCAGAACCACGCCCCGCCCGTGGTTGTCGTTCCGCAGGTACTCGAGCCACGCCTCGCGGACGCCTTCGTAGGCACGCTCGTAGGGGCTCGTGTCATGCGTCTGGCCGGCGACCGTGACCCCCGCGGCGGTGACCTCGGGATAGAGCGGCGCGTAGACCCGGCAGCGTGTCGAGAACCGCTGGGCCTGGTACTCGGCGATCGACCGCACCTCGGGGTCCGGCGTGGCGGTCGCGTTGGGCGTCGGCTGGTTGCTGACCGTCGGGTAGACGTAGAAGCAGTCGATCGGCGGGTTGGGATCCGCGACGGGCGTGTCGACGCGCGAGCTGCCGTCCGGAGCGAAGTGCCTGGTCGTCTGGTCGCCGACGCAGGGGTTGTCGGACTGCCCTGGACGGCACAGCCACTTGACGTCTGCCGATGCGCCGGAGGCGAAAACGAGACTCGCCAACGCCACGGCCAAGATGCCCCCCGCCCGGACCATCGCCCCGGATGACTACCACACCCCCGGGAGGCCGGGCGCCGGGCGCGATAATGGGGCGCCTTGAAGGCTCTCTGGAAGCCAAAGGTCGCGAGCGTCGTGGGCGCGGCGTCCGTCGCGTACCTCGGCGTCGAGACCTCCGGCGGACCGCACGTCACGCCACTGCTGTTCGCCGCGACGCCCGACCGGATCTGGTTCGGCATCGGGCGGGGGACGCTCAAGGCGCGGGTACTCGCCAAGCGGCCCTCCGTCGGGATCGTCGTGCCGGGCGACGAGGCCTCGGTGGCGATCCGGGGAGAGGCCACGCTGCTGGACCGGTTGCCGGCGTCACCCGCCGAGCTGGCGCGCGCCCCGTTCGCGCTTCCCGCGTTCGCCTCGCGGAACGCCTTCGAGATGGCCGCCTTCGCCCGCGACCTCGCCCGCAGCGCCTCCCAGCCGCAACCCCTCGCGCCCCTTAGCGTGCGCATAGAGAGCCTCGAGCTGCTGGCCGGCTGGAGCGCCGGCGCGGTGCTCGGCTGGATGACGCCGATCGGTCCGATCGCCCTGCCCGCGAGATGGGACGAGAAGACGAGCCGCGCGCACGTCCCTTCGGCCCCGCTCAAGCAAGCCGGCGGCCCCCGCACGGCCACGGCATGCATCTGCGTCGACGAAAGCAAGGGCCGCGGCCCCCTGGCAAAACGCGGCAGGCTGCTGCGCGGAAACGCCCACGCACGCGTACGCGGGGACACGGCGACAGTGGCGCTGGAGATCGAGCGGGTGACGAAGTGGAAGGGCTTCGAAACGCGGACGGACCCGCAACCCCTAGCGACTAACGCCTAGCGCCTAGCGCCTAAAAATGGACCGTGCACCCACCGTCGAAGCGGGCCTTCAGGCGTGCCCGCCGATCTTCGGCTCCGGCCAGGCTAGTCCGTGGCGCATGAGCGTGATCGCTTAAGGCTGCTTCCTCCCGGATCTGACCTGGTTCGCGGACGCTCACCGCACGGGACCCGGCCATCGACGCCTCTGTCCGGCGTACTGACCCCGAAGGCCGAAGGCCCCTCGGATGGGGATTCGGCCCCGCTAGAGCGGATTGCGGGTGCAGGGCACCGCTAATTCCCCGCCTAGCACGGTCCACCCGGGATGCTAGCGGGACATGTCCATGCCGTCAGGCTTCATGCCGCCCTTGTGCATGCCGCCTTGGTGCATGCCGCCCTGATCCATGCCGGACGAGTCCATGGGGACCGTCAGCCCGGGAACGTCGGCGGGCGACGCGGCCAGGCCGACGGCGAGGAGCAGCAGCACAGCGGTCACCGCCCCCATCGCGGCGATCCTCCACGGCAGCAGCTTCTCGACGGCGATCAGCGCGGCGACCAATGCCATCCAGGTGAGGCTCATCACGCCGAGCGCGAAGAGCGCGGCCATCAGCGCCCAGCAGCAGCCGACGCACCAGGCACCGTGCTTCAGGCCCATGACGAGCGCGCCGCCGCGGCCGTCGCGCCAGGACTCCATGAAGAAGGACAGCGGACTGCGGCAGCGCCGCAGGCAGGCGTGCTTGAGCGGCGTCAGCTCGTACAGCGCCGCCACTACGAGCACGGCCACCGCCACCGCCTGCCCGGCCTTGTCCCAGGCCAGAGCGTCGCCGGCCACCGCCTTGCCGATCTCGAACAGCCCGTAGGCGACGACGCCGGCCGCCGCCCACGTGATCAGGTAGCCCGACAGGAGGAAGCCCGTGGCGCCCTCGTGACCCGGCTTGTCGCGAGCGAGCCGCCGGTAGACCGAGACCATCGGCACCACCGACGGGAACATCATCGCGGCCATCATCACCACCCAGGTGACGATGTAGAAGCCGAAGCCGCCGAGGTCGGACCCGGGCCCCATGTCCATGCCGTCCATCCGGCCCGAGCTGATCACCCAGGCGATCGCGGCGAGGCCCACGAGGGAGCCGGCCAGGACGAGCTGTCCGCGGACCGTCGCGGACGGCAGGCGCTGAAGCCGGGCCGCCTCCACCTAGGCGGCCCAGGCGAAGTCCGACTTCGAGAGCCCCGTCTTGCCCTCGTACTCGATGCCGAAGGCGCTGATCTGCGAGCGCTGGGCCTCGGCCATCGTGAGATCGGACCCGACAGGATGGAACATGCCGTCGAAGCGGATCGGCTGGTCCGTCTCGATACCGAAGGGCACGATGTCCTCTATCTCGAAGTCGATCGCTTCCGCGATCCGGACGCTGTGGCGGTGACCGTCGTGAACGACGTCGATCTGGGCGCGTTCCACTCCCAGCACCTCGCCGATCAACGGGGCCAGCGTCGCCATCGGCCCGCCTCGCTGCCCGCTGAAGACCTGGACGAGCTGGTCGGCCTGCTCGTCCGTCGCCTGGCTGTCGACGAACACGCCGACCTTCCAGTTCCCCTCCGTCATGACCTTCGGCGCATCGGCGACGAGCGCCACCTTGAGCCCGCCGACGTCCGCCCCCTCGATCTCACCCTCGTCGATGTCGAAGACGAGCGTCACGCGGCAGTAGTCGTACGTGGCGCCGTGGTCGAACGACAGGTTGCAGGGGCACATCAGCTCGCACGAGCAGGTCTCGACGTACTTCCCCTTGAGACTCCAAGCCATCGAGAACGCCTCCTTCCGACGACAGGCGGAGACTCGCCCATCGGGCGCGCCAAGTCAACTCGTTAGGGTGCCCGGGATGCCGGCCGTCGAGCTCGACAAGCTCACCTGGCCCGAGGTGAAGGCCGAGCTCGAGGCGGGCCGCGACACGGTGGTCGTCGCGTTCGGTGCGACCGAGCAGCACGGCCCGCACATGCCGCTCGCCACCGACGCGCTGCTCGGCGACGAGCTCGCCCGGCTCGTGGCCGACCGTCTCGACGCCTTCGTCGCCCCCACCGTGCGGGTCGGCTGCTCCGCCCATCACCTCGATTTCCCGGGGACGCTGTCGCTCGAGGAGTCGACGTTCGGCGCGATCGTGGGCGACCTCGTCCGCTCCCTCGCTCGGGGCGGCTTCCGCCGGGTCGTACTGCTGCCCACGCACGGCGGCAACTTCGCGCCGCTGGCGGCGGCGCTCGGGGGACTGTCGGTGGACGGCGTCGAGATCGTCGCGCTCACCGACATCACTGCGCTGCTCCGGATCGCCAACGTCGGCGCCGAGGAGTACGACGTGCCGCTCGGCGAGGGCGGCCTCCATGCCGGCGAGTGGGAGGCGTCGATGCTGATGGCGCTCGAGCCCTCGCTCGTGCGGATGGACCGCGCCGAGGCCGGCTTCACCGGCGATCTCCAAGAGGCGGTCGAGCGGATGTTCGCGGGCGGCACCAAGGCCGTGTCCGAGAACGGCGCGATCGGCGATCCCTCGCGCGCGTCTGTCGAGCACGGCCGGCGCTACTGGGACGTGGCGGTCGAGTCCGTCATGGAGCAGATCGAGGACTGAAGTGCCCGCGAGGCTCTACTCGGTCTCGCTCTCCCATCCCTCACGGGCGGCCCAGCTGATGCTCGAGCACAAGGGCGTCGAGCACAAGGTGGTCGACGTGCTTCCGGGCTTCCAGGCCGTCGTGGTCCGCGCGCTGGGGTTCCCCGGGATCACCGTGCCGGCCCTGCGTATCGACGGCCGCCGCGTGCAGGGCTCACGCAAGATCTCGCGCTTCCTGGACGAGCTCGTGCCGTCGCCGCCGCTGTTCCCTTTGGATCCTGCCGCGCGCTCCGCCGTGGAGGAGGCCGAGCGCTGGGGCGACGAGACGCTCCAGCCGATCCCCCGCCGGATCTTCCGCTGGGGCGCCGCCCACAACCAGCATGTCCGGCGCTGGGTCGCAGAGGACGTGGCCGGGTTGCCGCTCCCCGGCGTGCTGGCCTGGTCGAACGTCCCGGTCGCCCGCAAGCTCGCCTCGATGGCCGACGCCCGCGACGACGCAATACGCGGCGACATCGCCGCCCTGCCCGACCTCCTGGCGCACGCCGACTCGCTCATCGCCGCCGGCACGATCGGCGGCAGCTCCCTGAACGCCGCGGACTTCCAGATCGGCACGTCCGTGCGGGCCTTGCTCGGGTTTCCGGATTTGCGGTCGCTCGTGGAGGGCCGCCCGATCGCCGACCTGGCCCGCCGCGTCCTGCCCCGCTACCCCGAGCCGATCCCCCGCTTCCTGCCGCCGGTCTGGCTTTGACGGTTGACCATTTACCGGCGCTATAGGGGCGGTAAATGGTCAACCGTCGCCGGGGCGGCTGGCTCTAGACTGGCTTTTCTCCCGGGCGCGTAGCTCAGTGGGAGAGCGCTCGCCTCACACGCGAGAGGTCGCTGGTTCGAACCCAGCCGCGCCCATGCCGTCAGACCGGCACGCGATGCCGCTCGATGATTCGGCCGCAGTCCGTGCCGCTGGGGAGCGTTCCAAAGGCCCGGCCCCAGTCGCCGCCGAGCCGCGAGGCGCAGAACGCATCGGACACCGCCTCATCGCCGAAGCGGATCAGCAGCGAGGCCTGGAGAGCCAGCGCCATCCGCTCGACCAGCCGCCGCGCCCGGAACTCGAGGTCGCTCCCATCGGAGAGCTCGGAGCGAAGCTCTGAGACGTAGGGGCCGAGGCGCGCATCGCCCTCTGCTTCGGCGAGCTCAGCGAAGAACGCGTCGACCGAATCGGGGCTCTTGATCAGCGCCCGCAGCACGTCCAGGCAGAGGACGTTCCCCGATCCCTCCCAGATCGAGTTGAGCGGACTCTCGCGGAAGAGGCGGGGCATCCCGGACTCCTCTACGTAGCCGTTTCCGCCCAGGCACTCGAGGGACTCGACGGCATGCGCCGGGCCGCGCTTGCAGATCCAGTACTTGAGCGTGGCGGTGGCGATGCGCTTGAAGGCCTCGGCCTGCTCGTCGCCGGCGGCCGCCTCGTCGTACGCGCGGGCGAGCCGCACTGCCGAGATCGTCGCGGCCTCGGATTCGACGGCGAGGTCGGCAAGCACGTTCCGCATCAGCGGGTGATCGACCAGGGTCTTGCCGAAGGTGGAGCGGTGAGAGGCATGGTGGATGGCCTGCAGGGCGCCCGCCCGCATCCCGGCGGCGCTGCCGAGCGCGCAGTCCAGCCTGGTGTGGTTGACCATCTCGATGATCGTCCGCACCCCGGCGCCCTCCTCGCCGACCAGCTGCGCCCAGGCCCCGTCGAACTCGACCTCCGATGAGGCATTTGAGCGGTTTCCGAGCTTGTCCTTGAGACGCTGGAGGCGGAACCGGTTGCGCTCGCCATCCGGCGTCCAGCGGGGGAACAGAAAGCACGAGATCCCCCGCTCGGCCTGAGCGAGGATCAGGAAGGCGTCGCTCATCGGCACCGAGAAGAACCACTTGTGGCCGGTGATCTCGTAGCCGGCACCGGGGCCGCCCCCGTCGACCGGCCGGGCCGTGGTCCTGTTGGCGCGCACGTCGGAGCCGCCCTGCTTCTCGGTCATTCCCATCCCCGCCAGGGCGCCGGATTTCTCGCCGGCCGGCACGTTGCGCCGGTCGTACGCGGAGGAGAGGAAGCGCGGCTCCCACTCCTCGGCGATCTCGGGCTGGTGGCGAAGTGCCGGGATCACGGAGTAGGTGGCCGAGAGCGGGCAGCCGATCCCGGCCTCGACCTCGGACATGCAGATAAAGGCCGCGCCGCGCGCAACGTGGGCGCCGAAGCGGGGCTCGCGCCAGGGCAGCGAATGGAGCTCGCTCTTGACCGCGAGACCGAGCAGCTCGTGCCAGGCGGGATGGAACTCGACCTCGTCCACCCGGTTTCCGTAGCGGTCGTGGGTGCGCAGCTTCGGCGGGTTCTCGTTGGCCAGCGCTCCCAGCCGCTGGACATCGGCCCGGCCGGCCAGCTCCCCAACAGCGCGAAGCCGATCCTCCGCCCACTCGGCCCCCTCGCGACGGACCGCCTCCACCAGCGGCCGATCGGCCTCGTAGACGTTGTGGTCGACCAGCGGCGGCGGCTGGTTGGTCACGTCATGCGTCGAGACACCTGATGACTCCTCGAGCGCCGACACTCGGCAGCGACTGTAGCCGAGGCTCCCTGCTGAGCGCCGGGGTCCGACCCGGTATTCTCGTCCGCGAGCGATGAGGCTCGCTCCAACTGCGGCTGCGGTCGCTGATGGCCTCTACGACATAGAAGCCCCGATCACGAGGTACGTCGTGGAGCCTGTCGAACTCGGAGTAGTCCCAGCCGCATCCTCGCCTCATCACGCTGTCGTGGCGCTGCGCCCGGAGCGATGACGACCTCCGACGGCCGCACCCAAATGCCTCTCCTCGACCGACAAGAGCTGGCCGCCATCTTCGCCGGCGGATGTTTGGGCGCACTCGCGCGGGTGGCCGTTACGGATCTCTTCCGCCCTGCACAGGCGGGCTGGCCCTGGGCGACATTCGCGGTCAACGTGGCCGGTACCTTCCTGCTCGGCTACTTTGCCACTCGGCTGCAGGAGCGCCTACCGGTCTCCGCCTATCGCAGGCCGCTGCTCGGGACTGGGCTGTGCGGTGCTCTCACCACCTTTTCGACGGTGCAGATCGAGCTGCTCCGCATGCTCGACGCGGGCCGAGTCGGGCTCGCGCTGGGCTATGTGCTCGCGAGCCTCGTCGCCGGCCTCGCGGCCATGCGGGTCGCGACGGGCATCGTCAGGCGGGTGCGGACGCTCGCGTGACCGTCTTCGTCTGGCTCGGGGTTGGCGTGCTCGGCGGCGCAGGTGCGCTCGCCCGCTTCCTCCTCGACGGATACGTCGGGGAGCACCTGGGCGGCGGCTTTCCCTGGGGCACCTTCGCCGTCAATGTCAGCGGCGCATTCGCACTCGGTCTCGTGACCGGGCTGGCGCTCCACGGGGATGCTCTGGTACTCGCCGGCGGCGCTGCCCTCGGGTCCTACACGACCTTCTCCACCTGGATGCTCGAGAGCGACCGCCTGGTCGAGGCCGGGCAGACGCTCGCCGCGGTGATGAACGTCGTGCTCACCCTGCTCGTGGGGCTGGGTGCCGCCGAGCTCGGGAGGCTGTTGGGGGGCGCGCTGTGATCGAGGACTGCCTCAAGCTCACGACGTACTTCGACGAGCGCGCCCGGGTCGACGGCGGCTTCCTAGCGGATGCATTGCTCGAGCTCTACGCCCGCCATGACCTGCTGGCCAGCGTCGCCTTGCGGGGCGTCGAGGGATTCGGCTTGCGGCATGCGCTTCAGACCGAGCGGCTGCTGAGCCTCTCGGAGGACCTGCCCCTGGTCACCGTGGCGGTCGATACGCGCGAGCGAATCGAACAACTCCTCCCCGAGGTCGCGCGTACGTGTACGACGGGGCTCGTGACGCTGGAGCGAGCCGCAATGATCAGCCGCCGTTTCCAGGAGGTGGACCTCGACGACGGGGACTACGAGTCGATCAAGTTGACGGTGCTCGTCGGGCGCGGCGAGCGGACCAACGGCCGGCTCGCCTACCAGGCGGTCATCGATCTCCTCCATCGACACGGCGTTGACGGAGCAACGGCGTTCCTCGGCGTCGACGGGACCGCCCACCACGTAAGGGAGCGAGCGGGCTTCTTCAGCCGCAACGCCTCCGTGCCCGTCACCGTGGTGGCGGTCGGCGAGTCGCGCACGATCGCGTCCGCCCTGCCGGAGCTCGGCAAGCTGCTGGACCGGCCGCTGCTCCTGCTCGAGCGAGTGACGGTCTGCAAGGTCGCCGGAGTGCGCCGGTCCTCGCTCCCGAAGCTGACGGAGACCGACCCATCCGGGCTGGCGATCTGGCAGAAGCTGATGATCCAAGCCCCGGAGTACGCGACCTTCGAGGGCCGCCCCCTCTACGCGGCCCTCATCCGCCGCCTCCAGGATGCCGGCGCGCCGGGGGCGACGGCTCTACGCGGGTTCTGGGGCTATCAGGGCAGCCAGAGGCCCCACGGCGACGGGCTCCTGTCGCCACGTCGCCGGGTCCCCGTGAGCGTGACCGTGATCGACACTCCCGGCCAGATGCGCGGCTGGTTCGAGATCGTGGACGAGGTTACGAGCACAGCGGGGCTGGTCACGGCCGAGATGGTGCCGGCGAGGCGCGGCAGCCGGCGTCCGAACGGGAGAGGCGGCGCTACGGTCTAGCCGTGAGCCAGTCAATAGCGACGACCGACCTCGTAACCGGCCTCCTCGAGCTCTTCGTCTACGGCGGTGCGCTCATCCTCGCGCTGATCACCTGCTTCAAGGGCAAGTACGGGTTCGGCGTTCTCGCGATGGTCACGTACGTGTTCGGGATCGTCGGGGCGATTCGGCTCGCCAAGCCGGACTCGCCCTGGGCCCGGCGGTTCTATTCGGCCGAGAAGATGAAGCTCGCCATGGAGCGCTTTCCCGAGAACGCGGAGGGCGTCGAGCTCGACCCGGAGAAGAGGACCTCCGCCCCATACATCGCGCGCTGGATCGGCGCGCTCGCTCTCGCCGTGGCTGCGGCGATAGGCGCGGCGCACCGCTAGCCCAGCACGGCCCGCCGGAGCGCCTCCTCGCGCCGGTAGAACCACTCGAAGCGGACCGCGCGGCCGGCGTCGAGCGTCCAGAGGTGGAACTCGGTCTGGTCGGCGTCCATTCCGCTCGCCCTGCCGTGGCCGCGGAAGTTGACGGTGACGAGCACCTTGTCGTCGGCGGGCGCGTAGTAGTCGCTGGCGCTGTGGGTGGGGTCCTCCCACGCCATCCCCGTCGCGGCGAAGGCCTCGCGGACGCCGGCGTGGCCCCGGCGCGTGCCGGGCTCGAGGGCGTCGCTCGGGCTCACCCATTCGATCGCCGGGTCCAGGAACAGCAGCAGCGTGTCGAGATCCGTGTCGAAGACCTCGTAGGCGCGACGGACCTGGTCGACGTTCTCCCCCGCCATCCGCAGCCAGTATCGCACCGGATTTCCCGCAAGTAGCGAACCTCACGTGCCGTGCGTATCCGGCGAGCGGGTAGGTGGACAAGCAATCCAAGCGGGAGGACAGGGGATGAAGCATCGATGCTTGAACCGGCTACTCGGGGCCGTGGCCGTCGCGGTTCCGATGGTGCTCGCGGCGCCGGCCGTCGCGGTTGCGCCGCCACCGGCCCTCGGCGGCGTGAATCACGCCCTGGGGAATACCGTGTCGCGGGTCGCCCCGGCACTTCCCAAGCTGCCGTCGGCGCCACTCCAGAGGAGGGCGCAGCAGCAGGCGCCCGCGCCGAAGCCGGCGCCCGCGCCCAAGCCGGCCCCGGCGGCTCCCGCTCCCAGCCCGGCGCCCGCCGCGGCTGCACCGAGCGCCGCGAAGCCGGTGGCCAGGGCCCAGGCGCCGACCGCGCACTCCGCGAGCACGCCGAAGGCGCACCCGTCGGCCGTGCCGTCGAAGGCGTCGGGAGGCTCATCCGCGTCGTCCGACCCGACGGACGCGGACGCAACGCCGATCGCCCACGCCGCCACGAGCGCGGCGACCTCCGAGGACACCAGCTCGCTTCCGTTCACGGGATCGACGCTGCTGCCGGTTCTCCTGGTCGCGCTTGCGCTCGTCTTGGCGGGCGCCGGGATCAGGCGAGCCGTGCGGGCCTAGTCGAGCGTCGTGCGGCCGTCCTCGTGGACGGTCCAGCGCGGGTTGTGCGCGACCTCCCACGGGTGCCCGTCGGGGTCGATGAAGACGCCTGAATAGCCGCCCCAGAAGGTCGCGGCGCCCGGTCGGCCGATCGTGCCGCCGGCGGCGCGAGCCTGCTCGAGCGCGGCGTCGGCCTCCTCCGGTGAGCTGACGTTGTAGGCGAGCGTGATGCCGCCCCAGCCGCCTGTGTCGTCGACGCAGCTGTCGGAGGCGAGCTTGCCGCGATCCCAGAGCGCCACGATGAAGCCGGGCATCTGGAAGAAGGCGACGTGGTCGTCCTCGTTGTCGACTCCGCCGTCCATCTTCCAGCCGAGCGCCTCGTAGAACTCCTGCGCGCGGGAGACGTCGGCGACCCCAAGGGTGATCAAGCTCATTCTCTGGTCCATGGCCACATGATGCCCCTGAGAAGATCTGGGCATGCCCACGACGCCGTCTCTCCACGCGCCGCACCTCACCGCCACCCTGCGCGAGGACGAGCGCGTCATGCCGCTCGAGCTCTTCTTCGACCTCGTCTTCGTGCTGGCGCTGACGCAGTGCACGGCGCTGATGTCCCATCAGCCGACCTGGGAGGGGCTGGTCAAGGGCCTGCTCGTGCTCGGGGTGCTCTGGTGGGCCTGGGTCGGCTACGCCTGGCTCACGAGCGTCGTTGATCCGGAGGAGGGCGGGGTCCGGCTGGCGATCATCGCCGCGATGGCCGCGATGCTCGTGGCCGCGCTCTGCGTGCCCAAGGTATTCGAGAGCTCGGCCGCGCTGTTCGCCGGCGCGTACGGGGTGGTCCGCACCGGCCAGATCGTCCTCTTCCTCCTCGGTGCCCGCGACGACCCGAAGCTGCGCAGCTCGATCCTCGGCCTCGCCGTGAGCACGGCGATCGGGGTGGGGCTGCTGGCGACGGCCGCCTTCACGGACGGCATCGTCCAGGGCGGCCTCTGGGCGCTGGCCCTGCTGCTCGACATGGCCGGGCCCTACTTCTTCGGCAGCGAGGGCTGGAAGCTCGTGCCCGGCCACTTCGCCGAGCGGCACGGCCTGATCGTGATCATTGCGCTCGGCGAGTCGATCGTGGCGATCGGCGTCGGCGCCGAGGTCGGGCTCGACGCGGGGGTCGTCACGGCCTCCGTCCTCGGCGTCTTCGTGGCGGCCGCGCTCTGGTGGCTCTACTTCGACGTGGTCGCCCTGGTGGCCGAGCGCAGGCTGACGCACGCGAAGGTGGGAAAGGAGCAGAACGAGGTGGCGCGCGACTCGTTCTCCTACCTCCACTTCCCGATGGTCGCCGGCATCGTGCTGCTCGCCCTGGGGCTGAAGAAGACGCTCGCCGACGTCGACGACCCGCTCGAGCTCGTTCCGGCGGTGGCGATGCTCGGCGGAACCGCGATCTACCTGCTTGCCCACGTGGCCTTCCGCTGGCGCAACGTCCATCGCTTCAGCTCGGCCCGGCTCCTCTGCGCGGGAGTCTGCGTCGCGCTGATCCCGGCCGCGGTGGAGCTGCCGCCGCTCCTGACTCTCACGATCCTCGTGGCGGTGCTCGGCGTGCTGATCGCCTACGAGCAGGTGCGCTTCGCCGAGCTGAGGGACCGGCTGCGCCACCAGCTGGCCGCCGAGCCGGCGGCGGACTAGGCGAGCGCGCAGCCGGCGCGCAAATTTACTCGCGGGTTACCGCTCGTTGAGGGACGCCCGTCAACGTGCGCGCCATGACCGCCGCCGCCGACCGCAGAAGCAGCCGCGACCGCCGGGCCGTTCGGGCATGGGAGGCCCTCATGGCGGAGGAGGTCCGGCGATTGGCATCCGAGCTGCGCCCGGCCGGCGGTGGGTCCACGTCCGCCGAAAGGAGTGAGAAGCCCGTGCCACGAGTAACCGTCACGACAGATCCGCTTGAGGGCGAGCCGCCCCGCACCCTGATGGACGAGTTCGTCGATCCGATCCACCTCGAGAGCGAGCACTCCGCCGACCAGTTCGTGGAGCGGCTCGGCTGGGCGATCGTGGAAGCCGAGAACGGCTACCCGGTCGCGCCTAGACCTCGTCGCCCAGCCCGAACAGGCGGTCGCGCTTGAGGCGCTCCTCGATCGACTCCTCCATGAGCCGGGCGATCTTGGGCGAGGTCCCGATCATGTCGCGGAAGTCCTGGGCGGACATCGCGATCGCGCGGACGGCGGAGGTGGCGATCACGGAGGCTGTACGGGGATCGCCGCGGAGCAGGGCGATCTCGCCGAGGAAGTCGCCTGCGCCGACGTCGCGCAGGTGCTTCCCGGCGCGCACCACCGCGGCGGTCCCCTCCTCGATCACGAAGAACTCGTAAGCCTGGTAGCCCTCGTCGAGCAGCGTGTCGCCCTGCTGGACGACGACCGCATGGCACTGCTGCGCGACCTCGTCCCGCTCGCGGTCCGACAGGCGTGCGAACAGGGGCAGCGTCTTGAGGCGAGATCCGTCTACTGCCACCGCTGGCTCAACCCCCTCTCCCGGGTGAAGTTGCGGCCTGCGGGCGCGGGGCCAGGAGCCACGCCGCCACCACGCCGCCGACAGCTCCGAACAGGTGGCCCTGCCAGGAGATGCCCTCCCGCGGCACGAGGCTTGCGAGTAGCGCTCCGCCCCAGATCACCACGACGAGCGCGCCGATGCCCAGCTCGAGCGCGCTCTTGTCGAAGGCGCCGCGGCTGATCAGGTATGCCGCGTAGCCGAAGACGATGCCGCTGGCGCCGATGTGCAGCGTGTTCTCCGGCGCGAAGATCCAGGTGCCGAGGCCGCCGATCAGCATCACGATGCCCGTCACCTCGAGCACGCGGACCACACCGTTGAGCGCGATCAGAAGGCCGAGGATCACGAACGGGATCGTGTTGGAGAGCAGGTGGTCGAAGCCGGCGTGAAGGAACGGCGCCGCCACGATCCCGCGCAGGCCCTCCACGTCGTGCGGCTCGATACCCCACTGGTCGAGGCGGTGGTTGTCGATCGTGTCGATCACCTCGACGACCCACATCAGCGCGACCATCCCGAGCACGAGCTGGATACCCGCAGTGCGGGCCTGCTTGCGCGGGTCGCGTACCTCGTTCACCGCGTGTCGCTCGATCCCGAGACCTCGCGGGCGAGAGCGAGCGACTCCTCGAGCGAGAGCCCCGCGCGGGCGCTCAGCCAGCAGGCCACCGGAGCCGCGACCCGCTCGGAGGCGTGGGCCGCCTCACCGGCCAGGTCGAGGATCGTCGAGAACTCGTCCGCGCTCGGCGACCCGACCCCAAGCCTCTCGGCGTAGGCGTCGATCCACTCCCTCGCGTTCATCGCAGGGGAGGCTAGCCCTTCTCGAGGACCTCGAAGCGGATCCCGGCAGCCTGGAGGCGGTCGATCAGCGCGTCGCCCATGGCGGTGGCGGTGGTCACCTGGCCCGCGCTCTCCGGCAGGTCGTCCTGGGCCAGGCAGAGCGCGGCCTCCGAGAGCATCTTGGCGGTGTCTCCGTAGCCCGGGTCGCCGCCCGAGACCTCGGTCGCCACGCGGCTGCCGCCACCCTCGCCGTGGAAGCGGACCTTGAACCAGCCCTTCTCGATCTGCTCCTTCGACGGGCCCTCGCCCGGCTTGCGCCGCCCGAGCAGCCAGCGCCGCGCCGGGCCCACCTGGGCGACGGCGAACAGGCCGGCGGCGCCGGCCGGGATTCCCGCCGCCACCGGCAGGCTCTTGGTGGCGAAGTAGTGACCGTAGGAGAAGTCGGGGCCGTAGCGGTCGAGCGCGCGCGCCGAGCGGACCACGATCTGCGGGTCGATCGTCGGCATCGGCAGCGCCCAGGCGCCGAGCTCGGACACGCGCTTGGGCATGGGACGCACGCCGTGGGCCCGGCGCCCGTCAGGGCGCGGCTCGAGCCGCTTGCGCTCGCTGCCCGCCTTGGCCGTCTGGCGAACGCGCGAGAACGCGGTGAGCGCCGACTCGAAGGTACCGCCGGAGAAGGTACCGCCCGCGCGCACGAAGCCCTCGACCTTGATCGGCACGTTCTCGGGCAGCTGGGTCACCGTGAAGTAGGCGCCGAGGTCGTGGGGGATCGAGTCGAAGCCGCAGCAGTGCACGATCCGGGCGCCGCTCTCCACCGCCCGCTCGTGGTAGCGCGCGTACATCAGGTCGACGAACTCCGGCTCGCCCGTGAGGTCGACGTAGTCCGTGCCGGTCTCGGCGCAGGCGGCCACGAGCGGCTCGCCGTACTTGATGTAGGGGCCGACGGTGGTGATGAGCACGCGCGCGGCCGAGGCCATCTCGCGGAGCGAGCCCGGGTCCTCCACGTCGGCCTCGATCAGGGGCAGGTCGAGTCCCAGCTTCTCCAGCTTCGACCGGTTGCGGCCCGCGAGCGCCACCTGGGCGTCGCCGGCGTTGGCCGCCAGATACTCGGCGGTGAGCGCGCCGGTGAAACCGGTGGCGCCGAAGAGGACGACGTCGTGTTGAGCCGCGTTCACAGGCGGGGGAGCCTGCCACAGTTGGCCGAGGAGCGGCTCGGCTAGCGGCGCAGCAGCGACCGGACCAGGCCGCGGCCGATCGTCAGCGGGTGGTTGGCCACCGTCGCGAGGCGGCCGCTGACCGATGTCGGGTCGTGCGCCACGCCGAGCTGGCGCATGATCGTGCCGACGTCGAAGTAGACCCGCTCGCCCATCAGCTTGTCCTTCTCGAACAGGAAGAAGGCCGTCATCCGGCACTCGAACGAGCGGCCGGTTGCGGGCAGCCCGCGAAAGCTGCCCTCGTGGGTCCCGCGCAGCCAGAACTCGGCGATCACCGCGTCGTCGGCGTGGTGGAGGGCGATCAGCTCGTTGCGCTGGTCGGGGAAGGCGGCGCGGCCCTCGCGGTAGTAGCGCCGCACCTCCTCCTCGCCGTCATAGACCTCGCCGTTGCCGATCAGCTCGTAGCGGGGATGGTCGAAGGTCTCCATCGTCACGTCGAACTCGAGCCGGTTCTCCGACTCCATGTGCTCGCGGACGATCCGCTCGCGCTTGTCGCGTAGAGCCTTAGCCGGCATCGCCGTCAAGAGCCTTGCGCCGCATCGACCACATCTGCGAGGCGCGCTCCAGCTCGAGGCCCGCCGCCCACGGGAGCGCCGGCGGGCCGAGCTCGGAGCGAAGCGAGCGCGCGGTGCGCCGCGACAGCTCGGGGTCGGCGCCGGCGCGCTGCGCCAGCTCGAGGGCCGCTCCCTCGACCTCGGAGTCGTCCACGGCCGACCACGCGATGCCGAGCTCGGCGGCTCGCTCGCCGTCGATCCGCTCGCCGAACAGCGCCATCGCCGCCGCCGTCTCGCGCGAGCCCGTCCGGCCGAGCAGCGCGCCGTGGCCGCCGCCGGGATGGAGGCCGATCGGCAGGAAGCCCGAGATCAGCTTGGCGTCGCGCGCCACGATCCGCACGTCGGTGGCGAGCGCCAGATTGAGGCCGGCGCCCACCGCGCCGCCGCGCACCGCGGCGACCGTGGGCGGCTCGAGCTCACCGACGCGCTGGAACGAGCGGTAGACCGTGCCCAGCCCGCCGTAGGTCTGGGGAGCGGCCGGGTCCTCGCCCGCCGCGGCCAGGGTGCCGCGGTCGCCGCCGGCGCAGAAGAAGCCGTCCTCGCCGCGAACCACCACGGCGCCGACCTCCGGGTCGGCGTCAATCTGCTCGCAGGCCTCGACAAGCTCCGCCCCCATCTCGGCTGTGATCGCGTTGCGGCGGTCGGGCGCATTCAGGACGAGGACGGCGACGCCGCCCTGGCGGTCGACTCGTACCTCGGCCACTAGGCGGTGTGGACGACGAGCACGCTGCAGGGAGCGTGGTGCGTCACCTTGTTGGGAACGCTGCCGAGCAGCCGGCGCGCTCCGGTCATGCCGCGGTTGCCGACCACGATCAGGTCCGCCCCCTGCTCCTGGGCGACCCGTATCAGCGCGTCCGCCGGATCGCCCCTGGGCGCGTGGAGCTTCGGCTCGATCCCACCCGACTTGGCCAGGTCCACCGCCTTGTCGAGGATCGCGTCGACCTTGTAGTCGGGATCCGCGACCGCCTGCGCTGCCTCCTGACCGGTGCCCGCGGCGACCTTGGCCTTGTGCGGCGTGTGGGCGCTCACCAGGTGGAGCGCGGCGCCCCAGTCGCTGGCGAGCTCCGCCGCCCGCCGGACCGCCTCGCTGGCCGTGCCCGAGCCGTCAGTGCCCACCACGATCGATTCGTACATCCCGAGCGTCTCCTCTCCTCTGCGACCAGCGCGACCCTAGCGCTAATTGAGCGAGGGATCAGCGGGCATCGTCGCGACCAGCGAGTAGGCACCGCCCTTGCGCTGGAGAGCGTCGGCCCAGAGGTCCCCGTCACGAAACGGGTCCTCGGGATCGAGCGACGCCACGATCCAGGCGCCCTCCTCGAGCTCGCCGTCGAGCTGTCCCGGGCCCCAGCCCGCGTAGCCGGCGTAGACGCGCAGCCGGCGCAGCGATGGATCCGGGGCGTCCGGGTCGAGCAGGCCAAGGCTCCCGACCACCTGGCTCGCGGCCTCACTGAGGTCCTCGAAGTCGCCGAGCGCAACGACAGACTCGGGCGAGACGGGACCCCCCAGTCGCACCATGTCGTCGCCGCCGGCCAGGTCGCCGAGCGTTTCCACCGCCTCGCCCACCGTGGTCTCAGAGGGCCGGTTGAGGACGACGCCCATCGCGCCCTCCTCGTTGTGCTCGAGCACGAGGATCACCGCGCGCCGGAAGTAGTCGAAGAGCGATGGCGCGGCGATCAATAGCTGGCCGCGCAGCGAGCTGTCCATGCAGTGATTGTCGCGCGTATTGGCAGCATCGGGCGGACGCTGTACCGTCGCCCCATGACTGCACGCGTAGACGTCGGCAATGTCCTCCAGCGGGTG
>DASXBA010000006.1:0-65755 GCA_036406475.1 Thermoleophilaceae bacterium
GCCGTCCCTCTCGAGGCGAACCGGCTGCGAGGTCTGGCTCAAGCTCGAGGGCGCGAACCCGACCGGCTCCTTCAAGGACCGGGGGATGACCGTTGCCGTCTCGGCCGCGATCCAGGAGGGCGCCGAGGCGGTGATCTGCGCATCGACGGGCAACACGGCGGCGTCGGCGGCCGCCTACGCCGCCCGGGCGGGGCTGCGCGGCGCGGTGATCGTGCCCGAGGGCAAGATCGCCACCGGCAAGCTCGCCCAGGCGCTGATGCACGGGGCGCGCGTCGTGGCGCTGCGCGGCAACTTCGACCAGGCGCTGGCGCTCGTCCGCGAGCTGGTGGACAAGCACCCGATCGCGCTCGTCAACTCCGTCAACGACTTCCGGATCGAGGGCCAGAAGACCGGCGCCTTCGAGGTGGTCGACGAGCTCGACGAGGCGCCGGACGTGCTCTGCATTCCGGTGGGCAACGCCGGCAACGTCACATCCTGGTGGCGCGGCTTCCAGGAGGCAGGGGAGGCGCCGAGGCTGCACGGCTACCAGGCCGAGGGCGCGGCTCCCCTGGTGCGGGGCGCTCCGGTCGAGCAGCCCGAGACGGTCGCCTCGGCCATCCGGATCGGCAACCCGGCGCGCTGGGAGGACGCGATGAACGCCTTCACCTCCTCGCGCGGCGACGTGCGGGCGGTGAGCGACGAGGAGATCCTCTCGGCCTACGCGCTCCTGGGCGCCGAGGAGGGCGTCTTCTGCGAGCCCGCCTCGGCGGCCTCGGTGGCGGGACTTCTGAAGTACGGCGCGGAGGGACGCGTCGTGTGCGTGCTCACCGGACACGGCCTCAAGGACCCACAGACCGCGATGAATCGCGCGGCCCCGGTCGTCCCCTGTGAGCCGTCGCTCGACGCCGTCGAGGAGGCGGTGCTCGAGTGAAGCGCCACCGGATGGTCCGCGTGCCGGCGTCGTCGGCCAACCTCGGCCCGGGCTACGACGTGCTGGCCGCCGCGCTCTCGCTTTCGCTCGAGCTGGAGGTGGAGGAGACGGGGGAGTTCTTCGTCCACTCGGACCGGCCGGAGCTCCCCACCGATCGCACCAACCTGTGCGTGCGCGCCTTCGAGGCGCTTCGGCCTGCCGACGGCCTGACCTTCCACGTCCGCTCCGAGATTCCGCCGGCCGCCGGCCTCGGCTCGAGCGCCGCGGCGATCGTGGCCGGACTCTCCGCCGCCGACCACCTGTACGAGCTCGACGCGCCGATCTTCGACCTCGCCTGTGAGCTCGAGGGCCATCCCGACAACGTGGCCGCGGCGCTGTACGGCGGCTTCGTGATCTGCAGCGACGGCGAGCCGACGCGCATGGACCCGCCGCCCGGCCTCGAGGCCGTCCTGGCGATCCCGCCCGACCCGGTGCCGACCGAGGAGGCCCGCGCCCTGATGCCGTCCGAGGTTGCGCTGTCCGAGGCCGTGCACAACGTGGCGAGCGCCTCGCACCTCGTGCTCGGCCTGGCGCAGGACGACTTCTCGCTGATCGGCCGCGGCCTGGCCGACTCCCTGCACCAGCCGCGCCGGCGCTCGCTCTATCCGCGCTCGATGGAGCTGCTGGAGCAGGCCGAGTCCCTCGGGGCCGTCGGCGCGACGATCTCGGGCGCCGGCCCCGCCGTCCTCTTCTGGTGCCACTGGCAGCAGACCGGCAACCTGATGGACGCGCTCAAGTCGGCCGCGGACGACTGCGAGGTCAAGCGCGTCCAGTTCGCCCCGGGCGGGGCGGACGTTCGCGAGCTCTGACGGGCTGGCTCCGCTAGCACCGAACGTCCCGCGCAGCCGCCCCTGGGCGGCACCCACGGACGTTCATCGCGGCCGGGCGCCGCTAGCGCCTGAAGAACCCGCGCAGGAAGCGCTTCTGCTTGCGCCGCGTAGAGGTCAGGCGGCGGTCCGCGACTCCCAGGGAGCGGACCTTGCCGCGGCGGGTCTTGAACACGAGCGTGCTGCTCTTGGCGCGGGCCAGGTACCAGACGTTGCTGCCCACGCGGTAGCGCTTCTCCTTGTGCAGGCGGCGGCGCACGCTACGGCTGCTCGAGCCCACGCGCAGCTTCCGCATGCGGAGGTGGGTGCTGGTCGTGAGCAGCAGCACGGCGCGGCCCTTGACCCGGCGGCGCTCGCGGCGGCCGATCCCGCGGCGCAGGCGCGCGCTCGGGTAGCCGGCGCCCACTACGCGGCCGTCGGCCAGGCAGAAGTAGTCGAAGCTGCCCTTGGCTCGGCGGCTCGGGTAGGCGCGGCGGATCGTGCTGCGCTTGCGGCCGAGGCGCGCGCGGTGGAGGCGCTTGCCGGAGATCGACCCGCGCAGGGAAGCGCAGCGGCGCCCGTTGCCTCCGGGCTCCAGCGGGTTGCGGCGCGGGTCGCCCACGAGCAGCTCGACGTTGCGGTCGTCGGGGTCGCCCTCGCCGTGCTTGCCGCCGCGGAACGGGTTGGAGCCCACCTGGAGGTCGTTGTAGGACATCGTCCGCGCGATCGACGCCAGCTGGAAGGGGCTGAACGAGGCCGCCGAGGTGCCGGAGGGCGGCGTCGCGGCCGGCGAGGAGTGATCGAGGATCGTTCCGAAGATCGAGAGCGTGCCGTCGCGGTTGTCCATGAGGTCGACCAGGCGCTGCTGCTGAGGCCAGTCGGCCTCCGCAGCCAGGCGGATGCTCCAGAAGCCGCCGCCGTGCGCGGCGGGGAAGGGCTCGACGTTGTTCACGTGCGAGTGGCCCGCCACCCAGGCCACCACGTGCGGGTACTTGTGCAGTAGCGCAGTGAGGTCGGCGCCCAGGTGGATCGGCCGCGAGTCGCGCGGGTCGACGTCACAGCCGGGATTGGTGTCGTGCGATCCGCTGCCCGAGTCGGGCGGCGCCTTCTGCACGCCCGTGCAGGGCGCGGCGTCCTCGTCGGGCACGTTCGCGGTCAGGCTCTCGATCGCGTGATGGCTGAAGATCACCACCAGCTCGTCGCGCTGGGTCGCCTTCTTCAGCTCGCCGTCGAGCCAGCGGAACTGCGGGTCGTCGACGTTGCCGTCTGCGGACGGTCCCACAACGCCGCCCTCCGACACGGTGTCGAGGCCGATGAAGCGGATGCCGGGCTTGGGGCTCCACGAGTAGTAGCCGGCGGCGCCGTTCGAGGCCGCGAGCTGGGACGGGTCGATCAGGCCGAAGCCGTGGGCGTCCGCCTGGCGGCCCGTCTTGTGCAGCGCCTTGTACTGGGCCTTGCTCACGAACTGCCGGCGCGGGTCCGGCGGCACCAGCATGACCTTGTTCGGGTCCGTGACCGCCGCCAGCAGGGCGGTCGGCGTGAGCGACTGGAGCGTGCCGGCGAGGTTGCGCGGGTCGCCCACGAACGAGGTCGGCTTGATGCAGCCGGTGGCGACGGACTCGAACGCGCCGTTGGCGCTCTCGTTGCCCTGGACGAGCCCGTCGTGGTTGCCGAAGACGACGTACGAGGGCACCTTGAGCCCCTCGGCGCTGAACGGCTGCTCGGCCCGGTCGAGCAGGCCCGGGTACTTCGGCCAGGCCGAGAAGTTCGCCCCGCGCGGGTCGTTCGGGTCGTAGAAGTAGGGGTCCGCGCCCTCGGTGTAGTCGTTGTAGTCCTGGACGCCCGTGTACTTCTTGGCCTCCGCCGTACCCGGCGTGCCCGGCGGGCAGGACCCGTAGTCCGCGGCCTTGGAGCTGCCGCTGTTCGGGTCGAGCGTCCCGCCCTCGAGCAGGCGAACCACCCACTGGACCTCGTTGCGCTGCTGGTTGTCGGCGGAGTCGCCCGTGGTCATGGCGAAGTCCATCTGGGCGCGTTTGCCGCGGCCGTCGCGCACGGGGCTGCCGCCGGCCCATTCGTTCACCGCGTGGATGCCCGCGTCCACGGTCTGCGGCATCAGCGCCTCCCAGGGGCGCCAGGCCGCGTCGAACGGAGCCGGGTTCGTGGCCGGGTCGAGGAACTCGACCCGTGCCGGCGATTCCTCGTCGGCCAGCTGGAAGTCGCTCAGCTGGCCGAAGTAGACGAGCGACCGGCGCCTGCCCGAGCGCCCGAGCTGCGCCTTGCCGACGCCGCTCTCGCGGACGATGTAGTGCTCACCGGGCGCGTCGGTCAGCCGCTGGTACGGGCCCGGCGGGCCGGTCGGCACGATCCGCCGGCTGAGGGTGGAGCGCGGATCGGCCGTCGCCGACGACACGGCGAGGAGGGCGAGCGCCGCCAGGGCGAGTCCGGCAAGTTGCCTCGAGAACTTCACGGATCCCGGGGCCAACGTAGCCGTGATGTCAGCATTGCGCCATGACCGAGCCCGAAGTCCTGGCCGCCGGCGGCGTCGTGAAGCGCGACGGGCGGGTGGCCGTCGTGCATCGGCCGAAGTACGACGACTGGTCGCTTCCCAAAGGGAAGCTCGATCCCGGCGAGAGCTTCGAGGAGGCCGCGCTCCGCGAGGTGGAGGAGGAGACGGGGCTGCGCGCAGAGCTCGGGAGGGAGCTCCCGAGCACCGAGTACACGGACAACAAGGGCCGGCCCAAGCTGGTCCGCTACTGGGAGATGGAGCCGCTCGAGGGCGAGTTCACGCCCAGCGGCGAGGTCGACGAGCTGCGCTGGCTCGAGCCCGACGCGGCCGAGGCGATCCTCAGCTACGAGCACGACAAAGAGCTTCTTCGGGCTCTGGCCCGGTAGCCGTGCGCGACCTCGCGCTCGCGCTGCTCGTGGCCTACGGGCTCGTCGCGTTCGTGCTGCGGGCCCTGATCCAGGTGAGGCTCACCGGCTCGACCGGGCTCAAGGGGATCAGCGGCAGCCCGGGATCGCTCGAGTGGCTCGGCGGCGTCCTCTTCGCCGGCTCGATCGCCGTGTCCGTGGTCGGGGCGGTGGTCGGCGGCGGCGACGGCGTGCCCGTAGCGGGCGCGGTGCTCGCGGTCGGGGGGCTGCTGGCCACCGCCGGGGCCCAGCTGGCGATGGGGGAGTCCTGGCGCGTCGGGGTCGATCCCGGCGAGCGGACCGAGCTCGTGACCGCCGGGCCGTTCGCGCTCGTCCGCAACCCGATCTACGCGGGGATGATCCCGTTCTTCATCGGCATCGCCCTGCTCGTGCCGAACGCGCTGACGATCGCCGGCGCCGTGCTGCTCGTGGTGGCCCTGGAGATCCAGACGCGGCTCGTGGAGGAGCCCTACCTGCGCGGCGTGCACGGAAGCGCGTACGCGGACTACGCCGCCCGCGTGGGGCGCTTCCTGCCCGGCGTCGGCCGGCTCAGGCGCTGACGAGGTCCGGCCGGCGCTCGGCCCAGGGCCGCGCCGCCTCGAGCTGGGCGCCGAGCGAGAGCAGCACGTCCTCGCGCGCGGGCGCGGCGGCGAGCTGGATCGCGAGCGGCAGCCCGTCCTCGCCGTGGAAGAGAGGCAGCGAGATCGCGGGCTGGCCGGTGACGTTGAAGATCGCGGTGAAGGGCGTGAAGCGGCCGGAGCGGCGGAAGTCCTCCCAGGGGTCGTCGCTGCAGGCGTCGATCTCCCCGATCGGCACCGGCCGCTCGGCGAGCGCCGGGGTCAGCAGCACGTCGATCCCGCTCCACATCGCGACGACTTCACGTGTGTGGGCCTCGAGCCGGAGCTTGGCGAGCGGGTAGTCGAGGCCGCCGTAGTCGTTCACGCCGCGCCAGATCTGCCAGGAGAGCGGCTCGACGAGCTCCTCCGACGGCTCGCGGCCGCTGACCATGCCGCCGAAGTAGCAGGCCATCGCGACGCCGGTGCAGAAGACCCTGGTGAAGACAGGCAGCAGGTCCTCGCCGCCCCAGGGCGGGTGCACCTCGCTCACCTCGTGCCCGAGCTCGGTCAGGAGGTCGGCGGCGTCGCGGACCGCCCGCTCGGCGAGCGGGTCGAGCGGCGCCTCGATCGGCGCCCTTGTGGTCACGCCGACGCGCAGCTTTCCGGGGTCACGCGCGGCCGCGGCAGCGAACGGCTCGGCCGGGGGCGGCGGCCAGTTGGCGTCGCCCGGCTCGTAGCCGGCCAGCAGGTCGAGCACCTGGGCCGTCTCGCTCAGGGTCCGGCTGAGAACCCCGTCCTGGATCAGGAAGTCGTCGCCGACCTCGGGGCCGCGGGAGACGCGCATGCGGGTGTTCTTGAGGCCGACCAGGCCGCAGCAGGCCGCGGGGATGCGGATCGAGCCGCCGCCGTCCGAGCCGTGCGCGATCGGCACCATCCCCGCCGCGACCGCCGAGGCGGCGCCGCCGGAGGAGCCCCCCGGCGTGCGCCCCGTGTCCCACGGGTTGCGGGCCGGGCCGTGGCGGCGCGACTCGGTGACGGGCAGGATCCCGAACTCCGGCAGGTTGGTCTTGCCGACGGGCACGAATCCCGCGTCGCGGAGACGCCGGACCACGAAGGCGTCGTGCTGGGGCACGAAGTCGCCGAACAGGTCGGAGCCGGCGGTCATCGGCCAGCCCTTGGCCGGCGCGCCGTCCTTGATCGCGATCGGCACGCCGGCGAACGGCCGCTCGTCGTCCTTGCCGATGGCCTCCGCGCCCGCGAGCGCGCCGTCCGGGTCGACGTGGACGAACGCGTTCAGCTCGCCGCCCAGCTCCTCGATCGCGTCGAGCGAGGTCTGCACCAGCTCGCGCGAGCTGACCTCGCCCGACCGCACCATCGCGGCGAGCTCGGTCGCCGGCCTGAACATGAGCTCTCTCACTAGGCCGGCACCAGCTCGCTGCGCAGCGCGGCCACGCGCTCGCGCTCCTCGGCGTAGCCGAGGCGCTCGAGCAGCTCCTCTGCCAGGGCAAGGTAGTCGGCGCCCAGATCGGGCGCGTAATCGATGATCGAGACGCCGCGCTCGGCGGACTCGGCGTAGCGGACGGACCGCCGGATGACGGAGGTCAGCAGCTTGTCGCCGAAGCGGTCCTTGAGCTGCTCGAGCGCCTCGCGCGCGTGTACGAGCCGCATGTCGGCGATGTTGAGCACCACGCCGAGCCAGTCGAGCTCGGGATGCAGCGACTCCTTGGCGAGCTCGACCACTTCCAGCGCCTGCTCGACGCCCTGGAGCGAGAAGTACTCGGCCTCGCTCGAGATGAGGGCGTGGTCGGCGGCCACGAGAGCGTTGACGGTCAAGAGGCCGAGCGAGGGCGGGCAGTCGACCAGGATCAGGTCGTGCTGGCGCTTGACGTCGCGGAGCGCGCGCCGCAGCGTCAGCTCGCGGCCCATCTTGCCGCCGAGGATCAGCTCGGACTCGGCGAGCCCGAGGTTGGCCGGGAGCACGCCCTCATGGATTGCGTCGACCGCCCGTGCCTGGCCGGCGAGCACGTCGGCGACGGTGGGCGAGGCGTCGGCGGGGACGTCGAAGTAGTCGGAGAGGTTGCCCTGCGGGTCGAGATCGACGCAGAGCACGTTGAGCCCGATCCGGCGGTAGACGTCGGCCAGGCTCCTCACCGTCGTGGTCTTCCCGGTCCCGCCCTTCTGGGACAGGACGGTGATCGTGGTGGCGGTGGGGAGCATTGCCATTGGGCGCCCGCAGACTACCTGAGGGCGATCGGCCGGAACTGCCTTTATAGTTGCCGCTCCCTACCCGTCGCGCGCCCGCTCGAAGCAAGGCGCGGATCCCGAGGAGGCGCCCGTTGGAACCCCGCTACTCGCCCACGCAGGCCTATCGTCCGCGGAGGGCTCCGCTCACTGTCGAAGACCGCGACGCGTGCGCGCTCTACGCGGCGGTCAACAAGCAGGCGCAGCCCACTCACGAGGCGATCGAGACCGCCCTCGTCGCGCTCGAGAAAATGCTCCACCGCGCCGGCAACGTCGATGGTGAGGGCGACGGCTGCGGCGTCCTGATCGACATCCCGCGCGAGATCTGGGCCGAGGCGATCCGCGAGGGCGGCCACGCCTCCAACCTGGCCCTCGACGACCGCTTCGCGGTCGCCCACATCTTCATCCCGCGCCGCGCCGGCAACGTCGCCGAGGTGCAGAAGCAGGCCCGGGAGATCATGAGCAGGATCGGCTTCCGCGTCCTGGCTGAACGGGAGAACGTGGTGGACACGACCGCGCTCGGCCCCCAGGCCCGCGAGGAGGAGCCGGTCTTCTGGCAGCTCGGCGGCTTGATCGAGCAGCCCCGCCTCTGCTTCGAGCTCGCCGTTCAGCTCGAGGCCGAGCTCGAGCTCCACGTCGCGTCGCTGTCCGCGAGCACGGCCGTCTACAAGGTGCTCGGCGCCCCGGCCGCGCTCGGCCGCTACTACCCCGACCTCCACGACGGCCGCGCCAAGACGGCCGCCGTCTTCGGCCACAACCGCTACTCCACCAACACCTGGCCGAGCTTCAAGCGCGTCCAGCCGTTCGGCATCCTCGGGCACAACGGCGAGATCAACACGATCGCCCGCTTGCGCCAGGAGGCGCGGATGCTGGGCGTCCCGATCACCGAGGACGGCTCCGACTCGCAGGACCTGAACCGGACGGTCGAGTCGCTGATCAACCGCGAGGGGCTGTCGCTCGTAGAGGCGACGGAGCTCGTGCTGCCGCCGATCGTCAACGAGATCCGCGGCATGCCCGGGGAGCTGCGCGGCTTCTACATGTACCTGCGCCAGGCCTTCGGCCCGTTCTCGCAGGGACCGGTCGCCCTCCTCTCGCGCCACGGCGACGAGTGCATCTTCTCCACGGACGCCCTGGGCCTGCGCCCGCTCTGGCACGTCGAGACCGGCGACTCGCACGTCTTCTCCTCGGAGCCGGGGGTCGCGTCGGTGTCCGAGACCGTCTCGGAGCCCAAGCCGCTCGCACCGGGCGAGAAGCTCCTGGTTCAGATCGACCGCAGGAAGGGCGAGTCCCGGCTGCGCGGCCACCACGAGCTCCAGCAGCTCTGCGCGCGCCGCTGGCACGAGCGCACCGGCGTCGAGTCGGACGGCACCTACGCCGGTGCCATGCTCACCGGCGGCCCCACCACGGGCGCCGAGATCCCCGGCTACACGAGCGCCGGCCCGTCGGAGCCGATCAAGGTCGAGGACCGCGTGCTCGGCGGCTTCGGCTGGCAGCGCGAGGACATGAAGCTCGTGCAGCAGATGGCCAACACCGGCGCCGAGCCGATCGGCTCACTCGGCTACGACGGCCCGCTCGCCTGCCTGTCTCCCGAGCGCCAGAACCTGGCCGACTACTTCAAGGAGTCGGTCGCGGTGGTCACCAACCCGGCGATCGACCGCGAGCGCGAGGTGGAGCACTTCTCCTGCCGCGCCGTGATCGGGTCGCGGCCCGGCATCCACGGCATCCCCGACGAGGCCAGCACGATCGAGACCTCGTTCCCGATCCTGCTCGGCGGCCACGACGGCCTCGCGCCGCTGTCCGACCAGAGCTACCGCGCCGTGGCCCGCGAGCACAGGACGTTCCTGCTCGAGGACCTCTGGGAGGCCTTCCGCGGCCGCGCCAAGGTGCTCGACCTCTCCAGCCTCGAGTCGGAGACGACCCAGGGCGCGATCGAGCGGCTCAAGCAGGAGGCCACGACCGCCGTGCGCGACGGCTGCGAGCTGCTCGTGCTCTCCGACCGCACGGTCTACGAGGGCGATCGTCGCTACCTCGATCCGCACCTGGCCCTCGCGGCCGTGGACCTCGCGCTGCGCGAGCACTACGTCCAGGGCGGCGAGACCAACCTGCGCCGGCGCTGCGGGATCGTGCTCCGCTCGGCGGCGCTCCGCAACGTGCACGACGTGATGGTCGCGCTCGGCCTCGGCGCCGACGGCGTCTGTCCCTACGTGATGATCGAGGTCGCCCTCATGGACGACTACGAGGACGACATCTCCAACCTCTGCTCGGCGCTGCGCAAGGGGATCGAGAAGGTCATCTCGACGATCGGCATCCACGAGGTCCGCGGCTACGCCCGCCTCTTCTCCTGCATCGGGGTCAAGCCGGAGCTCACGGAGATCTTCGACACACCGGCGTATTTCGGCTCCGAGAAGGGCGGCACGGGCTTCGCGCAGCTCGACGCCGACGGCGACGAGCGCCAGCGGATCCTGTCCGGCGACGAGGACTCCAAGCCGGCCAAGACCTTCCGCTTCTACCCCAAGGTCTACAAGGCGGCTGTGGCCGCGGCCAACGGCGCCGCGAGCTACGAGGACTACTCGGAGAAGGTGCGCCAGCTCGAGCTCGAGAACCCGATCTCGCTGCGGCACATCCTCGACCTCAAGTCCGACCGCGAGCCGGTCGCGGAGGCGAGCACGGATGTCGGCCTGCACTCGTACCCGATCGTGATCTCGTCCATGAGCTTCGGCTCGCAGGGCGAGGTGGCCTATCGCGCCTACGCCGAGGCCGCCAAGCGGGTGAACATCATCGCCATGAACGGCGAGGGCGGCGAGATCCAGGACATGTACGGCCAGTACCCGCTCTGGCGCGGCCAGCAGGTCGCCTCGGGCCGCTTCGGCGTGACCAGCGAGATGATCAACTCGTCCTACCTGGTCGAGATCAAGATCGGTCAGGGCGCCAAGCCCGGCGAGGGCGGCCACCTGCCGGCAAAGAAGGTCACCGACAAGGTCGCCCAGGCCCGTAACGCCACCACCGGCACGGACCTGATCTCGCCCTCGAACAATCACGACCTCTACTCGATCGAGGACCTGGCGGAGCTGATCGACGAGCTCAAGACCGCCAACCCGGACGTGCGCGTCTCGGTCAAGGTCCCGGTGGTGCCGAACATCGGCACGATCGGCGTCGGCATCGCCAAGGCGGGCGCCGACATGATCACGCTGTCGGGCTTCGAGGGGGGCACGGGAGCGGCGCGTTCGCATGCGCTTCGCCACGTCGGCCTGCCGTCGGACATCGGCACGCGAGCCGTGCACCTGGCGTTGATGGAGGCGGGGATCCGCAACCGCGTGGAGATCTGGGCGGACGGCGGCTACCGCCACGCCCACGACATCGTCAAGCTCCACTGCCTCGGCGCCAACCGCGTCGGCTTCGGCACGCTGGCGATGGTCTCGCTCGGCTGCACGATCTGCCGCGGCTGCCAGCTCGACACCTGCCACGTCGGTATCGCGACCCAGATCGAGTCGAAGGAGGAGGCCGACCTCAAGGGGCTCAAGAAGTTCACCCCGCAGGAGTTCGAGCTCGCCTCCGAGAACTGCGCCCGCTTCTTCCAGTCGATGGGCGAGGAGGTGCGGCAGCTCACGGCGGAGCTCGGCTTCGAGCGCGCGCAGGACCTCGTCGGCCGCTCGGACCTGCTGGTGCAGGCGCGCCAGCCCGGGGGCGTCGACGTCGACGAGCTGATCAAGCCGATCGACCAGATGCTCGATCTCGAGCCGATCGACCTGCCCGGTCCCGAGGACGAGCGCGAGGCCGCCGGCCTGATCGTGGCGCGGCCGATTCGGATGAAGGCCAAGGCGGCCTCCGCCAAGATCGCCGCGCTGGCGGGCAACATCTCGCCCGGCAAGGTGATCGAGGAGGAGTGGGACGTGGGCGACGGCGGCCCCGTCGACGCCGACGACCGGGTGCTCGGCACGGAGCTGGCCGGGGAGATCGCGCGCATGCGCATCTTCAAGGGCGGCCCCGAGGCCACCGACGACACGCTCGCCCGGCTCCATTTCAATGGCGGCTCGGTCGGTGGGCAGGGCCTGGGCGCCTTCAACGTCTACGGCGTGGACATCACCGTCGAGGGCGGCGCGCAGGACGGCGTTGCCAAGACGATGCTCGGCGGCAAGGTCGCGATCATGAAGGGCAGGAACCGCTTCGGGAAGCGGGTCAACGGCTCGGTGGGCAAGTCCTTCGCCTACGGCGCCCAGCGCGGCCGGCTGTTCGTGCAGGGCGACGCCGACTCACGCTTCTGCATCCGGCTCTCGGGGGCCGACGTGGTGATCGCCGGCGAGCCGCAGGAGCCGCTCGACGACTCGCTCGGCTGCCTCGCCAACCGGGCCAACATCAAGGGCTTCGCCTTCGAGTACATGACCAACGGCCGCGCCGTGGTCCTCGGCGACCCGGGTCCCTGGTTCTGCGCCGGCCAGACGGGCGGGCGGGTCTACCTCCGCGTCAACGAGGACTGGAACCTCACCCGCGAGGCGCTCGAGCTGCGCAAGGGCAAGGGGGCCAAGATCAGCCTCGAGGACCTCGACGCCCAGGGAGTGCTCGACGTGCAGGAGCTGCTCGGCCACTACGCCGACGAGCTCCGGGCCACAGACCAGGACGACGAGGCGGACCGCATCGGAAGGCTGGCCGCTGAGCCGCAGGCCAACTTCATCGTGTCGGTGCCGATGAAGGAGCAGACGGACCCGAGCATTTCGACGGAGTAGCCGCCCAGCCTCGGGCGACCACGCCGCACTCGCCCGAGGGGGTACGCTCGCTTCGCTCGCTCAAAGAGCCCCCCTCGGTCGACCGCGCCGTGGTCGCCCTCGGCGTCGCGCCGGGTCCGTCGCACGCCCGGGTTGGGAGAGCAAGGATGGATTGGGGGTGCATAGGACCCCCAATCGATCTTTGCTTCGGGATTCGGAGAGGGAGCGGCTAGGCCGCGGTTGCGTCCGCGTCGGTCGCCATCTGCCAGGCCTCGTAGCCGCCGGTGCGGTTCCAGATCGAGGTCAGGAGCTCGGAGAGCTGTTCGCGCTCGGCGGGCTCGAGGTCGTCGAGGAGGTCCTGCTCGACGCCGT
Source organism: Thermoleophilaceae bacterium (assembly GCA_036406475.1). GTDB lineage: Bacteria > Actinomycetota > Thermoleophilia > Solirubrobacterales > Thermoleophilaceae > DASXBA01. Next base: position 12,536 of record DASXBA010000006.1, read on the forward strand.
CCATCACCTCGGAGACCTTGTCGATCACCGCGAGGCCCTTCTTCGAGACCTCGACCAGGTGGCGCCGGCGGTCCTCGGGATCGCGGCGGCGGGTGGCGTAGCCGCGCTGCTCGAGCTCGTTGAGGATCGCGACGAGGTTGGTGGGGTCGAGGTGGAGCTGGCCGCAGAGGGACTGCTGGGTGAGCTGGCCGCGGTCTCGGAGCTCGATGAGGGCGGCCACGTGGCGAGGGCGGATTCCGAACGGCTCGAGCGCCTCGGAGAAGCGGTGCACGGTGATCCGGCCGAGCTTGATCATCAGCAGCGTCGGCCACTGCCGGGCGATTCCCGGCGGTGGGGTCTCGGTTGCTCCCTTTGGCACGGGCAGAAAGTTAGCACCTGTTAACCGTTGGTGTCCACGAACCATTTGCTAGGGTCCAGCCCTTGCAGCGAGCCCCCTCGTCAAGCCCCCGCGTCATCCTCACCGTCCTCTCGCTGGGCGGCATCTCCTATGCGCTCCTCCAGTCGCTGGTCGTCCCGGCGCTGCCGCAGATCCAGGAGTCGCTCCACACCAGCGAGAGCGCGGTCGGCTGGGTTCTCACCGCCTACCTGCTGAGCGCCTCCGTGGCCACGCCGATCCTCGGTCGCCTCGGCGACATGTACGGGAAGGAGCGCCTGCTCATGATTGTGCTGGCGATGCTCGCCTTCGGGACGCTGATCTCGGCGGTCGCCTCGTCGCTGTGGCTGATGGTCCTGGGCCGTGTGATCCAGGGCGCGGGCGGCGGCATCTTCCCTCTCGCCTTCTCGATCATCCGCGACGAGTTCCCCAACGAGCGCGTGCCGGGAGCCATCGGCCTCGTGTCGGCGCTGCTCGGCATCGGCGGCGGCGCAGGCGTGGTCTTCGCGGGCATCATCATCGACCACCTCTCCTACCACTGGCTCTTCTGGTTCCCGCTGGCCGCGATCCTGGCCACCGTCTACCTCACGTGGCGCTACATCCCGGAGTCGCCGGTCAAGACGCCGGCCGAGATCAACTACCGGGCGACCGCGCTGATGACGGTCGGCCTCTCGGCGGTCCTGCTGGCGATCACCGAGACGAGCACCTGGGGCTGGGGCTCGGCCAGGACGCTGGGCCTGCTCGCCTTCGGGACGCTCGTGATCCTGGCCTGGATCCGCGAGGAGCTCCGCTCGCGCGAGCCGCTGGTCGACATGCGGATGATGACCATCCGCGGCGTCTGGACGACGAACACGGTCGCGTTCCTGATCGGGATCGGGATGTACTCGTCGTTCATCCTGCTGCCGGAGCTGGTGCAGGAGCCGACGAGCACCGGCTACGGCTTCGGCGCCTCGGTCACGGTCTCGGGACTGTTCCTGCTGCCGGCGACGATCGCGATCGTGGTCGTCGGGCAGATGGCCGGCGTCCTCGAGCGCCGGATCGGCTCGCGCGGGTCGCTGATCGGCGGCGTCGTGTTTGCGCTGGCCTCGTACACGATGCTCGTGATCGACCGGACCGCCGAGCTCGAGATCTACATCGCCGCCGGCCTGCTCGGCATCGGTGTCGGCCTTTCCTTCGCCGCGATGGCGAACCTGATCGTGCAGAACGTGCGCCAGGAGCAGACCGGCGTGGCGACCGGGATGAACGCCGTCATGCGAACGCTCGGCGGAGCGTTCGGAGGCCAGGTGGCCGCGACGCTTCTCGCGAGCAACGTGGCCGCCGGCGGGCTACCGACCTCGTCCGCCTTCACCAAGTCCTTCCTGATGTGCGTCATCTCGCTGGGGGCGGCGCTCGTGTTCGCGCTCGCCGTGCCACGGCGGAACGGCAAGCACGAGAGCTCCGAAGCACCGCTTCTCCAGCGGGCGGAGTTCGAGCGCAGCGCCGCCTAGTGACCCTGAGTCGTTAGACGCGCGGCTTGCTCTCCGGAAAGCGCTCGAGCCCGTCGTCGGGGACGGGCGCCCAGTCCGGCGCGTAGTCGACCCAGGTGTGCCAGCTCGGGCGCACGCCCGGGTCCTCGTCGAAGGCGCCGAAGCGGACGCTCATCTGGGCCGGGTCGTCAGGGTCGCGGCTGAAGAGCTGGGCTCCGCACTCGCGGCAGAAGCACTTCTCCCAGCCGCCCTCGAGGTGGCGCCAGGCGCGCACGTGCTCCTCGCCGGCCGTGATCCGCAGGGCGGTCCCGTCGATCGACGCCTGCACGGAGTAGCCGACTCCGGTCCGGCGCTGGCAGCGCGTGCAGTGGCAGTAGCCGGCCGCCTTCGGCGCCTCCCTCAACTCGAAGCGGACGGCCCCGCACAGGCAGCCTCCGGTGATCGGCCGGCTCATCGCGGTGAGAGTAGTCTGCGCCGCGTGCGGATCTCGGTGCTCGTTCTGGTCGCCTCGCTCGTCGCCCTGGCGCTCCCGGACGCGGGCCTCGCGGCCAAGCACACCAACATCCTCTGCCTCGACAAGGCCGGGGCCAAGTACGTGGTGCGCTACCGGCCGCGGACCTGCGCGCACTTCGGGCCGGGGGGTGCCTTCGCCGGCGGCGTGTTCCTGAAGCACATCCGCTGGCACTCGTGGAACCGCTCGTCGGTGACGGGCCGGGCTCGTGAGTGCGGCTTCCACCTGCCCTGCGAGAACGTCAAGGTCAAGATCCGCGCCTACCGGCGGCGCCACGCCTGCGGCCGGATCGTCTACACGCGGCTCAAGGCCAGGAGCACGTTCGGGACGACCGTGGTCCGCCTCAAGCGCTGTCCCGGCGCCGCTTGATCGAGGACTGGATAGAGCGCTACGAGCGGGCCTGGCGGACCGCCGGCACGGAGCCGCTGCGCGCGCTGTTCACGGAGGAGGCGGTCTATCGGATGTCGCCGTACGAGGAGCCGTTCGTCGGACTCGAGCGGATCGCCGAGATGTGGGACGCAGAGCGCGAGGGACCGGATGAGGCCTTCGACATGACGAGCGAGGTCGTTGCGGTCGACGGCGACACCGCCGTCGCCCGCGTCGAAATCCACTACGGCGCCCGCGAGTACCGCGACCTCTGGGTGATCAAGTTCGCCGAGGACGGCCGCGCGACGGAGTTCGAGGAGTGGCCGTACTGGCCGGGGCAGCCGCTCGCCGCGCCCCGGTGAGCCGCCACGCGCTGCTCTACGACAACGACTGCGGCTTCTGCCGCTGGGCGCTCGGCTGGATCCTGCGCTGGGACAGGAAGGGAGAGCTGCGGCCCGTCGCCCTCCAGGACCCCGAGGCCGACCTGCTGCTGAAGGATGTCCCGGATCGCATGTCGTCGTGGCATCTGGTGGACCCGGACGGCGGCGTCAACTCGGCCGGGCCCGCGCTCGCGCCGCTGTTCCGGCTGCTGCCGGGCGGAGCGCCGCTCGCCGCCGTGGCCGATCGGTTCCCGGGGGCCGCCGGGCGTGGCTACCGCTGGGTGGCGGACCACCGCAGCTGGTTCGGCAAGCCGGTCACGGCGGCCGCCAAGCGCCGGGCCGACGCCCTGATCGACGAGCGCCGCTGAACGACGAAGGGCCCGCGCTGCGGGCCCTTCGACTCACTCCTTCCCTCAGCCGGCTCAGCCGACCGCGGTCTCGACAGCCTCCGTCTCCCGCTCGCCCGTGAGCGAGACGAAATAGAGCCGGTAGCGCCCGAGCGCGATCTCGTCGCCGTCATCCAGCTCCGCGTGGTCCACGCGCTCGCCGTTGCAAAAGACGCCGTTCAGGCTGCGGTCGTCCAGGATCCGCGCCCCGGTGTCGTCCCGGTAGAGCAGCGCATGCCGCCGCGAGACCGTGGGGTCGTCGAAACGGACGTGGGCGGACAGGCTCCGGCCGACGCGAGTCCAACCATCCTGCAGCGGGATCACCCGCACACGCTTGTCGTCCTCGAAGGCGAGGTAGTCACCGTTGGAGACGAGAGCGCCGCGTGCATCCTCGAGCCAATGGGGCGGACCCTCCACGGCGGGACTCACCGGGCCCGGCTCGCGCGTGAACAACGACGCGCGGCTGAACGTGGTGCCCCCGCACTCGGGGCAAGTCGGGACTTCGTCCAACTCGTGTAGCGCGATCCCGAATCCACAGGTGTCGCAGCTAAACGAGCCGGCCCCTGCCAAAGTCCCGGCGTTGAAGGCTTCCATCGAAATCTCTCCTCAATGCCTGGGGTTGTGCAGATGGTAACGATGGGCTGTGGGCCGTGGGAAGAATTTGCCGCTAATTGCACGGACTTCCACGGAAACGACGCAGCGGCGATACCCGTCTCCTGCGATTCCCAACCACCGGCCAAGAGGATTGTCCGGTGGTGGCCCGAAACTGGAGCCATGCCAGACCTCGGCTCCATGCTCCTCAGGCGGAGCCTCGGCACCCTCACCGGCGGTGGCTCGAGCTGCTCGTCCTGCCGGCGCACCCCCCTCGCGGGTGAGCGCCTGCACGAGCTCGACTCGGGCGTGCTGCTCTGCGACCTCTGCTTCGGCGAGCTGCCGGAGGAGCACCGCCTCGCGGTGCGCTCCCAGCGCGTCGGCGCCAGCGAGCGCCCGCTCGCGGTCGTGCCCAAGGCCGCCTGAGGAACCCGCGGCTGCCCCGCATAGAATCCCGGCGCGATGCGCCAGGTAACGGTCGACGTGCACATCTCCGCGCCGCGCGAGGAGGTGTTCGACTTCGTCGCGGACCTGGCGGGCCGGCCCGCGTGGACCGACCACTACCTGAAGGACTACCGCCTGGCTCGCCCCAACCCCTACGGCCTCGGCGCGGCGGCCCGCTTCATCATCCGGGCGCCACTGGCCAAGGAGTACGTCGAGATCGCGATCGTCGAGTGCGACCGGCCGCGGCGGATCGTCGAGGAGGCCCGGGTCGGCCGTCGCGGGCGCAACCGCTCGGTGGCCGTCTACGAGTTCGCCCAGGAGCCCGGTGGGCTCACCGAGGTCGAGCTGACCACCTACAGCGAGCCCGCGACCCTGATCGACCGGGTCAGGGAGCTCGGGGCCCCCGGTTGGATCAGGCGCAGCACGAAGATGGCGCTGGAGCGCCTGCGGCTCGTGTTCGAGGATCCGCCCGAGCGCCCGCTCGCACGGGCGAGCGTGGCCGGCTACGAGCCGCTCAAGGCGGCGCGCTTCGGCGCCCGCACCGGCATGGACCCCTCTCGGCCCAGGCGTCCCGGGCGCGAGCGCGCCTAATAGGATTCGCGCCCGCATGCGCCTCCCCGCCAAGACGATCGCGGCCGCCTGTGCGCTGGCCCTGGCCGCCGGCCTGAGCGCCTGCGGCAGCACGGGGCAGGGCACCAAGGAGCCGGCCCGCGAGGGGCTCTCCCTCGGGCTGGCGGGCATCGACTACAACGTCTTCATCACGAGGGAGCTCAACCCGCAGATTCCGCCGGACAGCGCCTACTACAAGGGGCCGCTCGCTGGGAAGGGCCAGGCCCTCTACGGCGTCTTCCTCCAGGCCTGCAACAACGGGAAGAGGCCGCTGCCCACCGCCAGCCACTTCACCGTGGTCGACAACCAGGGCAACGAGTTCCATCCGACCGCGCTGCCGCAGGACGACGACTTCGCCTACCAGCCGACCCGCCTCGATCCCCACGAGTGCGAGCCGGAAGCCGGCAGCGTCGCGCAGCTCGGCCCCACCGCGGGATCGATGCTGCTCTTCAGGCTGCCGATCTCGAACACGGACAACCGCCCGCTCGAGCTCGAGATAAAGGCGCCGGCGACGATCGCGAATCCGAAGCCGGACAAGCTGACGTTCACGCTGGATATCTAGCCAAGGCAGTAGGCGTTAGGCATTAGGCGGTAGAGAACGGCCTGAGGCTCTACGGCCTACTGCCTACTGCCTACCGCCTACCGCCTAGAGGCCCGCTGCCAGCACTACGCGCGCCGCTGGCGCAGCCGTCGCCCCGCCGGCGCCCGCCTTGACGAACATCACGCCGACCGCCAGCTTCGGCCTGCCCACCGGGGCGTAGGCCGCGAACCAGGCGTCGGTGTTGTTCGGGTCGCTCTCCTTGTCGGCGTTCGGCCCGCGCGTGTCCTCGAGCTCGGCGGTGCCGGTCTTGCCGGCCACCTTCACGCCGGGCAGGGCAGCCGCGGTCCCGGTCCCGAACGCCACGACGTCGACCATCAGCCGCTCGAGGGTCTTGGCCACGCGCCTCGTTGTGACGCGCACGGGCGCGGGGCGGGGGGTCCCGGGCCGGAGAGTCGGTGTCATGCGCACGCCGCCGGTCGAGACCGTCTGGGCGATCGACGCCATCTGGAGCGGCGTTGCCAGCGTCTTGAACTGGCCGATCGCGGTGGAGCCGACCTCGAGCGGGGTGTCGATCTGGCGCGCAGGCGGCAGAGTGCTCGGCAGCACGCCGGCGAAGGGAGGTGGGCCGTTGAAGCCGTAGCGCTGGGCGGCCGAGACGAGCTGCCTGGCGCCGATCTTGACGCCGAGCGGCGCGAACACCGAGTTGCACGAGTGGGCGAAGCTGGCCTCGAAGCTGCCGCCGCAGGACTCGCCGTTCGCGTTGTTGAGGTCGACGCCGTCGATGACCGCGTGGGTCTCGACGGGAAACTGGTCGTCGAGCTTGACCTTCCGGGCCTCGAGCGCGGCGGTCGTGGTCACGATCTTGAACGTCGAGCCGGGCGGCTGCGGGGCGGAGAAGGCCACGCCCGCCAGCGCCCGGACGGCGCCGGTGCGGGCGTCGAGTGCCGCGATCCCGCCGAAGCGGCCGGCCAGTGCGGTGACCGCCGCCTCCTGGACCTTGGTGTCGATCGTGGTCCGGACCGTCTTGCCGTCCACCGCCCGTGAGCGGGCGAGGAGACGCTTGCCGGCGATGAGCTGTCCGCCCGGCTTGCCGGCGAGGTCCCCTTCGAAGACCCGCTCGAGGCCCGACTGCCCCACTGGCCAGTCGCGCGGGAACCCGCGGCGGTAGGCCACCTCGCGCTCGGCCGCCGTTCCGCCGGGCTCCACGCGACCGGAGATCGAGGCGGCGAGGGTGCCGAGGTCCGAGGTCCGCGCGCCCGCCGGCCCCTCCGCGAGCACCTTGCCGTTGCGCGCGAGGAGCTTGCCCCTCGCGGGCGTGTCGGTAGTGCGGGTGAGCTTCTCGCCGGGCTTGAGGCCGGGGAACACCATCGTCGGGTCCCAGTCGATCCTGTCGTCCTTCACCGGAACCAGGACCTCGCCCCGGACGACGCCGAAGACGCGGGTCCGGATCTCCACCGGCAGTCGTACGGCGCCGTCCTTCTCGCCGCGCGGGTTGCCGGCGCGGACGGCGATGGTCGTCGCCGTCCCCGCCGCCGCGGAGTACTCGTGCCTGAGCTGGCCGCGGCTCCAGCGGGCCTTGGAGTCGTCCGTGAAGAGGCGGCGCATCGCCGTGTAGTCGTCGCGCTCCCAGGCGCGCCCGAACTTGGCGGCAGTGCTCTTGTCGCCGGAGTCGACGCTCGCGCCGACGATCAGACCAGCCACCAGCGCAGCCGCCGCCAGCCCGCCGAACACGGGGATCGCACGGTGAGTCAGGCGCCAGCGCCGATCGGTCGTCAGCTCATTCACGCAAGCCCGAAAGCGATGGTAGTCGCGTCTGTACCGTTCGCCCGCGTGACCTCCGTCGACTGGATAATCGTCGGCTTCACGCTCCTGATGGCGATCTGGGGCTACATGCAGGGCCTGATCGTGGGGGCCTTGTCATTGGTGGGCTTCGGGGTCGGCGCCTTCGCCGGCTCGCGCCTCGCGCCGCTGCTCCTGTCGGAGGGATCGCACTCGGCGTACGCGCCCGTGTTTGCGCTCGTGGGCGCTCTCCTGCTCGGCGGGATCCTCGCCTCCGGGCTGGAGGTGCTCGGCTTCCACCTGCGCTACCGGCTCGGGCATGAGCTCGGGCTGCTTGACGGAGTGGGAGGCGCGGTCCTGCTCGCCTGCCTGGGGCTGGGCCTGGCCTGGATCGTCGGCGCCGTTGCGCTCCAGACGCCCGGGGCCCGCGAGCTGCGCGAGCCGATCCAGGCCTCGGCGATCCTCCAGAAGCTCAACGACGTCCTTCCGCCATCGGGCCCGATCCTCCAGGCGCTCGCGCGGTTCGACCCCTTACCCCAGATCTCGGGGCCGCAGGCGCGTGTGGCCCCGCCCAACTCGGCGATCGCCCGGGACCCTCAGGTGCAGGCCGCCGGCGGGAGCGTGGTGAAGCTGCTCGGCACGGCCTGCGGGCTCGGCGTCGAGGGCAGCGGCTGGGTGGCGGGCGACAGCCTGGTCGTGACGAACGCCCACGTCGTGGCGGGCCAGGACGACACGACTGCGCAACTTCGAGGTCAGGGCCCGCGTTATGACAGCGACCCCGTCTGGTTCGACTCGAAGAACGACGTGGCGATCCTCCGCGTGCCGGCCCTGTCCAACGTCCCCGCCCTCCGTCTCCACGTGTCCGCGAAGCCGGGCACCTCCGCCGCGATCCTCGGCTTTCCCGAGAACGGCCCCTTCGACGTCGAGCCGGGCAGGCTCGGCGAGACGAGCACCACATTGACGCAGGACGCCTACGGCAACGGGCCGGTGCGGCGCCTGATCACCTCGCTGCGCGGGCTGGTGCGGTCGGGCAACTCCGGCGGCCCGATGGTGGACGCGAGCGGCCGCGTGGTGACGACGATCTTCGCCGCCAGCGTGTCGGACAACGGACGCACAGGTTTTGGCGTGCCCGACTCGGTGGTAAGGGATGCGCTGTCGCGCGTCAGGGGCACAGTCGACACCGGGCCCTGCACGCGCTGAGCCTCGAATGACCCGACCCGTCCGGACAGCCCTCCTGCTCGCGCTGGTCGCGATCCCGGTCGGCGGGGCCGCCGCCCAGCAGCCGCCGCCCGCGCCGCCGCCGCCGCCCCCGAACCCGCCCGCGGTGGTGACCACCAATCCCTGCCCGCTCGCCAAGCGCTGGCACATCCGCTGCCCGGACATCGAGATGAAGCGGCCGTTCGACCTCTACGTGCAGCGCTCACACGGCCGCACGCTCCTGCGCGCCGGCAACTCGGTCGACAACGTCGGAAGCGGTCCCCTCGAGCTGCGCGGACGCCGCACCAGCCGCATCTTCATGCACGCCACGCAGCGGATCTACCGCAGCGGCCGCGGCCACATCACGGCCAAGACCGGCGCGCGCCTGCGCTACACGCTCGGCCACCAGGGCCTGCACTACTGGAAGTTCTACCGGGCGGCCCGCTTCGAGCTCTGGCGCCTCGACAAGCAGGGCAAGCGCAGGAAGCTGGTCCGGCGCGGTGCCAAGATCGCCTACTGCCTGCGCGACCTGCGCCGCAGCTATCCGCGCCTCGAGCGCTCGCCCCGGCACCGCGTCTACCCCGCGTGCAACACGAACGCGCGCCAGCGCCACGAGGTGATCGGCACCTCGGTCGGCTGGTCCGACATCTACCCGTCCACCTACATCAAGCAGTGGGTGAACATCACCGGCCTGCGTGGCTGCTTCGCGCTCAGGCACCTCGCCGACCCGGGCAACTTCGTCTTCGAGAAGAACGAGCGCAACAACAGCGCGCAGGTGGTGCTGCGCCTGCCGTTCCGCCGCGGCAAGCAGCACTGTCCGGGTCACAGCACCGGCGAGATCAACCACGAGACCGGCCCCTACTAGCCCGGGGCCACGCCGAACGTCCCGCGCTACCTCCCATAGGGGCAACTGAGGGACGTTCGGCCAGGTCGGGCGGTGTCCTACCCAGCCGTCGTTCGAGGAGCCGAATCCGCCCACCGGCGAGGCCGTGGCCCGTTTGAGGGAAAATCCCCGCCGATGCGGGGGAGCTGCGTGGCTTTGGTGCTGGCGCTGACGGCGCTGACGGCTGCGCCCGCGCAGGCCGCCTTCCCGTACGGCGACCACACGGCCGGGCAGCTCGACTACCACCTCCCGACCGGGCCGAACCACGGGCCGAACGACCTCACCGGCAACGTCGAGTGGATGTACTCGGCCACGGCCGACCCGGCCAACCTGACCAACAACGCGCGCTCGTACGAGCTGGGCGGCGTGCGCGGGGCACACATCGTGGACAACGCGGACGTGCCCACTGCCTGGCAGGCGACAACCGGGCGTCCCGACGTGAACATCTCCGTGCTCGACTCCGGCATCGAGTGGGACAACCACGACGCCATGGTCGACCTGCGCAAGAAGATGCGCCTGAACAAGGGCGAGCTGCCGGAGCCGAACGCCGGCCGCTCGACGGCGCTCGAGGCCGGGGTCGACTGCTCGACCTACACGGGCTCGGGCTACGACTTGAACGGCGACGGCGTCTTCAACGTCATCGACTACGCCTGCGACACGCGTGTCGAGCGCGACCCCGCCGTGCGCACGTCCCAGGGCAAGCCCGCGGGCCAGGGGCCCGCCGACCTGCTCGACCCGCAGGACGTGCTGATCGCCTTCTCGAACGGCGACGACGCCGACCACAACGGCTTCAAGGACGACATCGTCGGCTGGGACTTCCTCGACGACGACAACGATCCCTACGACGACGTCCAGTACGGCCACGGCACCGGCGAGGCGCGCGACTCGAGCTCCGAGGCCGACAACGGCGGCTCGCTCGGCGCCTGCCCGAACTGCATGGTCGTGCCGCTGCGGGTGGGAACGTCGTTCGTCGCCGACGTGAACCACTTCGCCGAGGCGGCGATCTACGCGACCGACAACGACATCGACGTGATCCAGGAGGCGCTCGGCACGCTCAACAACTCGCCGCTCGCCCACGAGGCCGTGGACTACGCCTACGACCACGGCGTGACGGTGATCGCCTCCGCGGCCGACGAGGCCGCGCAGCACAACAACTGGCCCTCGAGCCTGCCGCACGTGATCGTCGTGAACTCGGTGACGCAGTTCGACTCGACGTTCACGCCGGAGCCGAGCTCGTACCTCCAGTTCAACGGCTGCACCAACTTCAACTCCAAGATCACGGTCGCGATCCCGAGCGTCAGCTGCTCCTCCGACGCCACCGGCCGGGCATCGGGGATGGCCGGGCTGATCATCAGCGCGGCCCGCAACGCGGGCTACGACGCGACCCCGAACGAGGTGCGCCAGCTGATGGCGTCGGGCGAGGTCGACGGGACCGAGCAGGCCGACGACGTCGACTTCGCGAAGAACCCCGCGACCGGCACCGAGACGGAGCTCACCTGTCCAACCCCCGGCTGCACCGACCCGTTCCTGGGAGCGCCGCCCCAGCGGCCGGTCGTCTCGCCGCTGATCACCACGCAGAGCTACCCGGCCCGCTTCGGGCATGACCAGTTCTACGGCTACGGCCGGGTGAACATGCGCAACGCGGTGGTCGCGGCTGCGGGTCAGCCGCCCCCCGAGGTCGAGATCACCTCGCCGCAGTGGTACGAGATGGTCGACCCGCACCGGACGAGCGTCGACGTGCGCGGCCAGATCTACGCGCGCGGGGACTCGTACACGTGCCGCGTCTACGTCGCTCCCGGCGCCTATCCCAACGACCACCTGCCGGGCGGCGACTTCCAACCGGTGGCGAGCGGCCCCTGCGACGGCAGCGCTGCCCACAGCGGCCGGCTCGACGGGGTGATCGGGACCATCGACGTCGCTGCGCTCAAGGCGCGCTTCCCGCCCGAGACCACCGGCACCAACTTCACCGGCCCGGAACCGGGCGGCCTGCCCGCCCAACTCCACTCCGGCAGGCCGAACGACGCTCCCTACGGCTTCGTGATCCGCGTGGAGGCCACGACCACCGGGGCCCACCCGCGCGTGGGCCGCGACCGCCGCCAGCTGTACCTGCACCGCGACCAGGACATGCTCGACGGCTTCCCGCGCCAGCTCCCCGGCGACGGCGACTCGTCGCCGCTGCTCGCCGACCTCGACGGCGACAACCGCAACGAGCTGATCCTGGCCGGCTCCGACGGCTTCGTCCACGCCTACCGCCGCGACGGCTCGGAGCTGCCGGGCTGGCCCGTCCGCGGCGACAAGCCGCCCTTCCACACCGGCGGCCACGCCTTCGCGAGCGGAGAGGTCTCCTCGAATTACGGCGGCGCGATCGTCGGCTCGCCGGCAGTTGGCGACCTGGACGGCGACGGCGTGCCCGAGGTGGTTGCGGCGGACATGGAGGGCAAGGTCTACGTCTGGTCGGCCGGCGGCAAGCGCCTGCACACGATGCACGCCAACCCCGACTACTCGGGTCACGCGCTGTCGCCGTTCGTGCCCGAGCGGCACGGCAACCAGGACCGGGTCGAGCACGGCTTCCTCGCCTCGCCGGTGATCGCCGACCTCGATCCCGGCAAGGACGGCGGCCGTAAGGAGATCGTCGCCGCCGGAACCGACCGCCACGTGTACGCCTGGAACGACGACGGCTCGGACGTCGGCGGCTTCCCCGTGCTCGTGGTCGACCACTCGAAGGTGCAGTCGATCGACTCGACCTCGGACGCGGTGACATTCGACCCGGCGAAGGTGCCGGAACCGCTCAACCAGGGGGCCATCGTCGACACGCCGGCGGTGGCGAACCTGGTGGGCGACGGCGACTCTGCGCCCGAGATCCTCGTGGGCACCAACGAGGAGTACAGGGCCGGCGCCGGTACCGAGCCCGCCCTGAACGCGTCGCCGCTGAGCGCCGCCGCCGCCAACCTCCTCAGCCAGACCGGGCAGCTCTCGCTCGCCAACGGGCGCCTGTACGCGATCCATCCCGACGGCAACGACCACGCCGGCGGGGCCTTCGTGGACCACTGGCCGGCCAAGGTGGGCATCCTCGAGGCCGAGCTCCTGCCGCTCGTGGGCGAGGGGATCAACGGCTCGCCGGTCGTGGCGAAGCTCCGCTGCGGCGGCTCCGATCCGGCCCCCGCCGTGGGCGTGATCCCCGCGGCCGGCCTGGGCTACGTCTTCAAGGCGGATGGCACTTCCTGCTTCGGCCAGGACAGTGGAGTCGACCGTGCGCTCGCCTCCGACGCCGGCGGGCAGGGGGTGGACGCCACCAAGCTGACCGCGGTCGGGCTACCCGCCTTCGGTCAGGTGGGGAGCGGCGAACCGGCGCTGATCGCGCCGGTGGCCGGCGTCATCCGCGCGCTCGACGCCGCGGTCAACGAGTACCAGGGCGGAGCCGACGGCCTCGGGCTCTGGGAGACGGACGCGAACGGCCAGTTCCGACCCGGCTGGCCGACCCAGATGAACGACCTTCAGTTCCTCACGGGCCCCGCGGTCGGCGACCTCGACGGGTCGAGCGGCGAGGAGGTGCTCGAGGGCTCCGCGAGCATGGACCTCCAGGCCTTCACCGCGGCGGGCACGCGGCTCAACGCGCGCTGGCCCAAGCTCACCGCGGACTGGATGGTGTCGACGCCGACCATCGGCAGCTTCGGCTCGCTCGACACGGACTCGAGTGCCCGAAAGGCGGTCCTCGCCGTAACCCGGCGCGGCACGATCCTCGCCTACCGCACCGACGCGCCGGCCTGCTCGCCGTCCTCGTCACCGCGCTTCCACCACGACAACGACAACAGCGGCGACTTCGACCGCGACGCGATCGCCCCCGGGAAGCCGACCGGTCTCCAGCTCAGCGGCAGGGCCCTCAGCTTCACCGCGCCTGGCGACGACCTGCTCTGCGGCAAGGCCGCGAAGTACGAGGTCTCGGGAGGCCTCGGCGCCCCGCCGGCGCCCGCCGAGGCGGGCACGCGCCAGAGCGTCAGCCTTGCGGCGAGCGCGGGGCCGATCCTGCGGATCCGGGCGGTCGACGAGCAGGGCAACCGCGGGCGCGTGGCGATACTCGATCTGCGGCGGGCCGCCCCCGGCGGGGGCTCCGGCGGTTCCGGTGCGAGCAAGGGGTGCCTCAACAGCCGCGGCGGCGCGGGCGGCAAGCGGCTGGGGCCGGCGGTCCTCGGCCGCCAGAAGGCCACGCAGCGGCGGCACTTCCGCGGCAAGCGCCTGCACTCGCGCGGCGGCATCGACCGCTACTGCGTGAGCGGCGGCGGGAGCTTCCGGATCGGCTACACGAGCGGCCGCCTCAGCCGCCACCTGAGCAGGCGGACCCGCAGGCGCGTCCGCGGCCGGACGATCCTGATCCTCACCTCCAGCAAGCGCTACTCCGTCAAGCGCATCAAGGCGGGCACCAGCGTCCGGACGCTGCGGCGCCGGCTGCACGGCGAGCGGCGCTTCCGCGTGGGCGGGAACACCTGGTACCTGGCCGCCGGCAGCCGCGCCCGACTGCTGTTCAAGACCCGTCGGGGGCGCGTTCTCGAGGTGGGCATCGGAGACAAGGGCCTGACGCGGACCCGCACCGCCTCGCGGCGCTATCTCCGCGCCTGGCAGCAGGGTTAGCTCCGCGGGGCTTCCCGCCCCGCGTCCCGATGCTGTCCCTCGACCTCCGGTCTCGGTAACCAAGGAATCCTGCGTCGGGGCTAACCTGACGTGGGATTCGCATGGCCAAGACGCTCGTCATAGCCGAGAAGCCGTCGGTCGCCCGCGACCTCGCGGGCGCCCTTCCGGGTTCCTTCAAGCAGGCAAAGGACAAGACCAATCTGGTGGGCGACGACTACGTCGTCACCTGGGCGGTCGGCCATCTGGTCGGCCTCGCGGAGCCCGACGCCTACGACCCGAAGCTGAAGAAGTGGCGCTTCGCCGACCTGCCGATCATCCCGGACAAGTTCAAGCTCGTCCCCAACGACTCGAAGTCGGAGAAGCAGCTCAAGGCCATCCACCGGCTGATCAAGGACGACGAGGTCGAGACGGTCATCAACGCCTGCGACGCCGGACGCGAGGGCGAGCTGATCTTCGACTACATCTACCAGACGTCCAAGTCCACGAAGCCGGTCCAGCGGCTCTGGCTCAGCTCGATGACGAAGAGCGCGATCGCCGAGGGTTTCCAGCACCTGCGCGACGGCTCGGAGATGGAGACCCTCGAGGCCGCCGCGCGCTCGCGCTCGGAGGCCGACTGGGTGGTGGGCATGAACGCCACGCGCGCCGCGTCGATCCGCCTGCGCGCGGCCTTCGACGGCGCGGTCTCCCTCGGCCGCGTCCAGACGCCCACGCTGGCGCTGATCGCCCGCCGCGAGGAGGAGATCCGCAACTTCAAGCCGGAGCCCTACTGGCTCGTCGAGGCGCATTTCGCCGCTCCCGAGGAGCGCCTCTACTCCGGCCGCTACATGGGCGGCAAGCGGATCGCCGAGGACGAGGCCGCCAAGGTCGTCGAGGAGGCCACCGGCAAGCCCGGCGAGATCACCAAGCTCGAGAAGAAGGAGGAGCGCGAGCGCCCGCAGCTCCTCTACGACCTCACCTCGCTCCAACGCCACGCCAACACGCGCTACGGCTTCTCCGCCCGGCGCACCCTTGCCGCCGCGCAGCGGCTCTACGAGGAGCACAAGGCGATCACCTATCCCCGCACCAACTCGCGCTACCTGACCGGCGACCTGGTCGCGGAGATCAAGCCCACGGCGGAGCTGGTCGGGCACAACGCCCAGTACGCCAAGGCCGCCGAGTACGTCACCTCGCTCGACAAGCTGCCGCTCCAGCGGGTCGTCAACGACAAGAAGGTCGAGGACCACCATGCCCTCATCCCGACGCGCTCGGAGCACGACCTCTCGCGGATGGGCCAGGACGAGCTGAAGGTCTACGACCTCGTCGCCAGGCGCTTCCTGGCGATCTTCCACCCCGACGCCGTCTTCGAGCGCACGCGCGTGGAGACCACGGTCGCGGAGCACGTCTTCCGCACCAGCGGCCGGCGGCTGATCGAGCCCGGCTGGAAGGCGGCCTACGGCGAGGAGGCACAGGGCGAACGGGCCGAGGAGGACTCCGGCGGCGACCAGCTGCTGCCCAAGCTGGAGAAGGGCGAGACGGTCGAGACGCGCTCGGTCGAGTCGCTGCGCAAGGAGACCCAGCCGCCGCGGCGCTTCTCGGACGCCTCGCTGCTGGCCGCGATGGAGACAGCCGGCAAGGACATCGACGACGACGAGCTGCGCGAGGCCATGAAGGACTCCGGGATCGGCACGCCGGCCACCCGTGCCTCGATCATCGAGCGCCTGATCACGGTCGGCTACATCGAGCGCGAGGGGCGTGCCCTCCACGCCACCGAGAAGGGGGTGCAGGTGATCCGCCTGCTCGGTGAGCACGACCTCACCTCGCCCAAGCTCACCGGCGACTGGGAGCGGCGGCTCGGCCTGATCGAGCAGGGCGAGGACTCGCGGCCGGCGTTCATGCGCGACATCGCCAAGTTCACCGAGGAGACGGTGCAGGAGCTCGACAAGCTCAAGGGCGTCCGCATCGAGCGGGCCAAGCTCGGCCCCTGCCCGGTCTGCGGCCGCGAGATCGTCGAGAACCGCAAGGGCTACTCCTGCTGGTCGCGCGACGATCCGGGCTGCGGCTTCGTGATCTGGAAGCGCAAGGCCGGCAAGTCGCTGCCGGTGGCGGTCGCCAAGGAGCTGATCGAGTCGCTGCGCGCCTCGCGCGAGCGCGGAGAGGACCCGGGCGTCGGCCGAACCGAGAAGGCGGTCACCGGCTTCCGCAGCCGCAACGGCCGCAACTTCCGGGCCAAGCTCAAGCTCGAGCAGGACGACGAGGCCAAGTGGCGCGTGGACTTCGACGAGGAGTGGGCGCGCCAGCCGCGCCCGCAGCCGCCGGCCGAGGAGGACGGCGGCGACGGCGCCACGGCCTCTGACGATGAGGCCGCCGCCGAGCCTACGCGCGAGCGCGCACGCACGGGCTGAATGGACGTCCCGGGTCCGGTTTCCCGCACTCGGCCCGACAGCATCACGCTGTGGCCGACGGAGGCCGGCAGCTACGGGATCCAGGTGCGCTGGGGAGGGCCCGAGGGGCTCGGCCAGGCGACCAGCGTGCGCGATGCCGTGCGCTCGAGCGGAATGCAGGCGAAGCTGATCCAGGAAGGTGACGCGGGCTGGGCGGTGAACGTGGGCCCCTTGGCCCGCGACCAGGCCAAGCGGGTCGTCGACACGTTCCTCGTCTAGCGCGCCGGCTGCAGCTCGATGTCCGGCAGCAGGTTCTCGAGCTCGGGCGGGCCCTCGTCGCCGATCCAGGCGCAGGTGCCGGGCCAGTAGGGGCTCTCGTGGGCGCGGGCGCCCAGGAAGACGGTCTCGTGGTACCAGGTGCCGGTGTTCCAGAGCTGTCCGCCGCCGGGCAGCTTCCACTCCGACAGGTCGTCGCCGGGCAGCGGGCCGGCACGGTGCGTGTGGCCGAACAGCACGTGCTCGGCGTCCACGCCGAGGCCGCGGACCACGTCGGCCATCGCGCGCAGCCCCGAGCGGCGGAGCTCCTCGCCGCTCAGGGTGGGGCTGAAGGGGCCCAGGCCGAGCCCGTTGAGCGCGGCCACCGCGCCCGGGATGGTCAGCCGGCCGATCAGGAAGCGGGCCAGGGCCGGGCCGTCGGGGTCGGTGGCGCGCTTCCAGACGGCGCGCGACATCGAGCCGGTCTGGGCCTTGGCCGTGGCGCTCTGAGCCAGACCGTGGTGGAAGGCGTAGAGCGGCGAGAGCACGGCCTCGTAGTCGGCCACCGAGCGGCAGTCGCGGCTGCGCCCGGTTACGCGCGCGAGGCCCACGGCCGCCAGCGTCTCGAGCCGGGGGACCGTGAGGTGCAGGTCGAGGTAGTGCCCGTGGGTCAGGTAGACGCCGGGGCGCAGCTCGAGGCCCGGGTAGGCCACCGTCAGCTCGCTCTCCGAGAGCCACTCGGCCAGTCGACCGGCGATCCCGTCGCCCGGCTGCACCGGCCATTCGCGGTCCCTCGCCTGGGCGTCCCCGTTGAGCTGCGAGCGCAGCAGGTAGGGCTCGGCGAGCACGTGGTCGTGGTTGCCCGGCACCAGCGTGACCCGCTTGCCGGCCAGCGGCTCGGCGGCCTCGCGGAAGAAGGGCTCGAATCGGCGCACGACATCCGGGACCGGCAGCTCGCGCAGCTCGACCAGATCACCCAGGAAGACCACGCGGTCGGCCGCGGCCAGCGCCTCGAAGAGGCGGTCGCGGGCCGCAGGCAGCCGGGCCACGTCGGCGCGGGCCTCCACCCCCAGGTGGAGATCGGAGACGACAATCGTCCGCACCGCGCGCATGTTGGCATGCGAGGAGCGGAGCCCGGCGAGCGATACGCTCAGGGTCCTGTCCGTCTTCTGCCGCCACAACCGCTTCGAGGCCGACTGCCCGATCTGCTCGAAGGGCACTGTGCTGGACAGCTCCCGTCCCGCCCCGCGCCGGCCGGCGTCGCGGGCACGGGGGGCGAGGAAGCAGCCCGGGGCGACTCCCGCGTACAAGGGCCCGCACGCGAGCGCGGGGCCGTACACGGATGACGAGGGCAGCTACGAGGTGCGAATCGAGAAGGTGCCGGGCGGCCTGCGGATGGCCTCCTGGATGGCGGGCGCGATCAGGCGCACGGCACCGGTTCTCCGGGCGGAGGACCTGCCCGGGCTGTTCGAGCGGGCGGCGGAGGCCGGCGTGGTCGAAGCTGCCCTGGTCGGGGCGGTGCCGACCGGGGAGGGCACCAGTCCCGGCCGCGCAGGCGATCTGCGGGAGGAGCTGCGGGTCGAGGCGCTCGGCGACGGCCGCGTCCGCGTGGCGCGCTGGATCCTCCGGCCCAATCGCGGCTGGGAGCTCCAGGAGGCGCCTGTGATGCTGCCGGCCTCCCGCTACGCCGAGGCATTCCAGCGCGCGTCAGGTTGACCGACCGCGTCACGACAATCGACGGGTGCCTCTAACACTCGTCACGGGCCCCGCCAACGCCGCCAAGGCGGGCGAGGTGCTGGGCGGGCTCAGGGACCGGCTGGCCGAGGAGCCGATCCTGGTGGTGCCGGCATTCTGGGATGTCGAGCACAACCAGCGCGAGCTGGCCGAGCGAGGAGCCGTGTTCGGCGCGCGGGTGCTGCGCTTCGAGTGGCTCTTCCGGCTGATGGCCGAGCGCGGGGGTTATGCCGAGCCGGTGGCCTCGGAGGTGCAGCGCGAGCTGATCCTCGAGGAGGCGGTGCGCTCTGCCGGGCTGCGCGAGCTGGAGAGGTCGGCCGGCCGGGCCGGCTTCGTCAAGGCCGCGCTCCGCTTCGTCACCGAGCTCGAGCGCTCGATGGTCGAGCCCGCGCGGTTCACGAGCGCCATGCAGGCGTGGGCCGGCGACGGGCCGCGCGCGGCCTATGCCCGCGAGGTCGCGGCTGTGTATTCCCGCTACCGCGACGGCCTCGAGCGCGCCGGGCTGGTCGACCGTCCCCTGTTCGAGTGGCGGACTCTCAACGCGCTGCGGCGGGAACCGGCCGGCTGGAGACGGACCCCGGTCTACGTCTACGGCTTCGACGACTTCACCCCGCTCGAGGTCGACGCTCTCGACACGCTGGCCGGGCGCTGCGAGGCGGACGTGATGGTCTCGCTCCCGTTCGAGACGGGGCGCGCCGCCTTCCGCGGGGTGGCGGAGATCCGCTCGCGGCTGCTGGAGCTGGGTGCCGCCGAGCACGAGCTCGGGGCGCAGGACCGCTGGTACGACGACGACTCGCGAGCCGCCCTCAACCACCTCGAGCGCAAGCTGTTCGAGCTCGAGCCGGGTCCGTCCATGGACCCCGGTCCGGCCGTGCGGCTCCACCAGGCCGGCGGCGAGCGCGCCGAGGTCGAGCTGGTGGCTGCCGAGGTCCTCGACCTGCTTCGGGACGACCACGTCGCGCCCGGGGACGTCGCCGTCGTCTTCCGCGACCCGGGCGGGTACGCGACGCTCGTCGAGCAGGTCTTCGACGCCTACGGCCTCCCGTTCTCGATCGACAGGTCGGTGAAGCTGCGCCAGACGGCGCTCGGCCGCGGTCTCCTGGCACTGCTCCGCTGCGCGCGTCTGAACGGCACCGCGGAGGACCTCCTGGCCTGGCTCAGGACGCCCGGCAAGCTCGAGCAGCCCGCCCTTGCCGACCGTCTCGAAGCGAGGGTCAGGCAGGCGGGCGCGAGGACCGCGCCGGCCGCCCGCGAGATCTTCGAGGACCGGGGCGAGTGGAAGCTCGAGGAGCTCGACCGGCTCGCGGAGGCCAGGGACCTCCTGGGTCTCCTGCGTGAGCTGGACTTCCAGCTGCGGCGGCTCTTCGCCGGGCCCTACCGCCGGAAGGCGCCGGTCCTGGCCGGTGCAGAGCTGGAGGACGCCCGCGCCTTCGACGCGGCGCAGAAAGCCCTCGCCGAGCTCTACGCCGTCGTCCGCGCGGATCCGCGGGTGGCACTCGACCCGCAGCGCGTGCACGACACCCTCGCCGAGCTGGACGTGCACGTGGGGGAGAACCCGCAGCCCGACCGGGTCCAGGTGGCGAGCCCGCTCGAGGTCCGGGCCCGGCGCTTCAAGGCGGTGTTCATCTGCGGCCTCCAGGAGGGCGAGTTCCCGCGCGGCTCACGGCCCGACCCGTTCCTCCCCGACGCGGACCGGCGCGAGCTCGCCATGGCGAGCGGGCTGCTGCTGCCGCTCAGGGAGGACGTCCTCGAGCGCGAGCGCTACCTGTTCTACGTCTGCGCCTCCCGTGCCGAGCGCCTGCTCGTCCTCAGCTCGCGCTACTCGGGCGAGGAGGGCGAGCCGCAGGCCGTCTCGTTCTTCGTGGAGGACGTGAGCGACCTGTTCGAGGACCTGCCCCTGCGAAGGCGGTCGCTCTCCGACGTGACCTGGCCGGCGGAGCGGGCGCCCACCTACGCGGAGTACGAACGCTCGGTCGCCCTGGCGGGCCCGCGGGAGGAGCCGCCGGAGCCGAGCTCCCTCACGGCGGAACCGGTGCTGCGCTGGCTCGGCGAGCGCCCGGCCGTTGCGGCGCGAGCGCTCGAGGACTACGCGGACTGCCCGGTCAAGTGGCTGGTCGACGACGTCCTCAAGCCGCAGAAGCTGGAGCCGGACCCGGAGGCTCTCGTCCGGGGGCTCTACGCCCACGAGGTGCTGCGGGGCACGTTCGAGGCGCTGCGCGAGGCCACCGGGAGCGCGCGGATCACCGACGCGACGCTTCCCACCGCTGAGCGCCTGCTCCTGGAGGAGCTGAGGACGCGCCGGTCCGAGTTCCAGATCTCGCCCGAGCGGACGCGCGTCAAGGCCGCGATGCGCCGTCTCGAGTTCGATCTCCTGCGCTTCATCCGCTTCGAGGCCCAGGCCGACGGCGCCTTCGAGCCGTGCGAGTTCGAGCTCGACTTCGGCATGAACGGAGAGGAGCCCGTGGAGATCGCCCGGGGCGTCCGGGTGCGCGGCAAGATCGACCGCGTCGACCGCTGCGGCGAGATGGCGGTCGTGCGCGACTACAAGAGCAGCAAGTCCGCGGGCGCCTACAAGGTTGCGAGCTGGGAGTCGGAGAACCGCTTCCAGGCGGGGCTGTACATGCTCGTCGCGCGCGAGCGACTCGGGCTGGAGCCGGTCGCCGGGGTCTACGTGGCCCTGGGCAGCGACGACCGGCGCCCGCGCGGCGTCGTCCTCGCGGGAGTCGAGGAGCTCGGCGCCGGCTTCCACAAGAACGACACGCTCGACCCGGACGAGTTCGAGCGGCAACTCGACTGGGCGCGCGAGCAGATCTGCAGGACGGCCGCCCGGATGCGCGGCGGCGAGCTCGGCCGGAGCCCGGAGACGTGCCGCTTCGACCACGTCTGCGCCTATCCCTCGATCTGCCGGAGCGAGACATGAAGTTGACCGCCGAGCAGCAGCGCGCGATCGACCGGCGCGACGGGGGCCTCCTCGTCCGCGCCGGCGCGGGCACCGGCAAGACCACCGTGCTCGTGGAGCGCTTCGTCCGCGCGGTGGTCGACGACGGGGTCGCGGTCGACTCGATCCTGGCCATCACCTTCACCGAGAAGGCGGCGGCGGAGATGAAGGGACGGGTGCGCAGGCGCTTCGTCGACCTCGACCGCCGCGAGGAGGCCCGCCAGGCGGAGGCAGCGTGGATCTCGACGATCCACGGGTTCTGCTCGCGGGTCCTGCGCACGCATGCGCTCGCGGCGGGAATCGATCCCGAGTACCACGTGCTGGACGAGCTGGAGGCCGAGCGCCTCGGCCTGGAGGCGTTCGACGCCGCCCTCGAGGCTTTCCTCCCGGAGGACGCCCCGAGCGAGCGCGTCGAGCTGGTCGCCGCCTACACGCCGGACAAGCTGCGCGACATGACGCGGACCACCTACTCCCGTCTGCGCAGCCGCGGCGAGTCGCGCCCCGAGCTGCCGGTGGCCGATCCGCCGGCCCCGCGCGACGAGCGCGAGCGCCTGGACGCAGCCGCCGCGGCGGGGCTGCGCGTGCTGGCGGGCGTCGAGGGGGTCACCGTGGCCAAGGCCGTCGCGGCCCTCGAGGCCTGCCAGGGACTGGCCCCGGGCGCCGTCGTCGAGCCGGGCGGGCTGGAGGCCCTCGAGCTCAAGCGGGGGCGGGTCAAGGCGCTCGCCATCCCCGAGTGCGACGACTACGAGGAGGCGCTCGCCGCCTACGCCGCGCTCTGCAAGGCGCACGGAGCCTGGCGCGACCAGGCGATGCTGCGCGAGCTCCTCTCGCTCTACGGCGACCGCTACGCCGAGCGCAAGCTCGCCCGCTCCGCTCTCGACTTCGAGGACCTTGAGCTGTTGACGCGCGATCTGCTCGCTTCGCAGCCGGGTCTGCGCGCCCAGTACCGCGAGCGCTTCAGCCACGTGCTGGTCGACGAGTTCCAGGACACCAACCGGCTCCAGAACCAGCTGCTGGAGCTGCTTGACGACGACACTCTGTTCCGGGTCGGCGACGAGAACCAGTCGATCTACGGCTTCCGCCATGCGGACGTGGAGGTCTTCCGCGAGCACTGGAGGCAGGCGGAGGAGGCCGGCCGGACCGAGTCGCTCACCACCAACTTCCGCAGCCGCGGCGAGGTCTTGGACGCGATCGACATGGCCTTCGGTCGACTGTGGGAGGGGGACTTCGACCCACTGAAGGAGGCCGAGGGCTCGCGCGGGCGCGCGCCCGCGGTCGAGCTGTTCGTCACGGACAAGTCCAAGCAGCGCTGGGAGCAGGCGCTCGGCGACGAGCCGTTCGGCGACGCCATGCGGCCCGCTGCCCTCTGGCGGGCGGCCGAGGCGCGGCTGCTGGCCAAGCGCGTGAGGGAGCTGCTCGAGGTGGGCCGCTGGGAGCGGCGGGACGTGGTGCTGCTGTTCCGGGCGACCACCCACATGGTCGTGTACGAGCGCGCCCTCGAGGAGCGCGGCGTCTCCACGTACGTGGTCGGCGGTCGCGGCTACTGGAGCCAGCAGCAGGTGGGCGACCTGCGCCACTGGCTATCGGCGCTTGCCAACCCTCTCGACGAGTTGGCCGTGTACTCGATCCTGGCGTCGCCCCTCGTGGGGTTGTCGCTCGACGCCGTCGCCTTGCTGGGCGTCGCCGCGCGCCGGACGGGCCGCGACCCCTGGTGGCTCGCGACCGAGCCCGACGAGGAGCTGGCGGGAGCGCTGCCCGACGAGGACCGGCGGCGACTCGACCGGTTCGTCGCGATCTTTGCGGACGAGCGCCGAGCCGCGCCGCGGCTGTCGCTGGAGACGCTGATCGACCGCGCAGTCACCGTCACCGGCTACGACCGGCGCGTGCTGGCTCTGCCGGCGGGCGACCGGCGCATGGCCAACGTGCGCAAGCTGATGCGGATGGCGCGCGAGTACGAGGCGGACGAGGGCCGCGACCTGCGCGGCTTCATCGACTTCGTGGCCGAGCGCGACCTGATCCAGGAGCGCGAGGGGGAGGCCCCGCTCGAGGCCGAGCAGCTCGACGCGGTGCGGCTCATGACCGTGCACAGGGCCAAGGGGCTCGAGTTCCCGGTGGTCTGCGTTGCCGACCTGGGCAAGGACGGCAAGGAGGACTACGGCTCGCTGCGGGTGTCGGACGACGGCCGCACCGGCATTCGCCTCGCCCAGATCGGCGGTGGCTCGGTGAAGAGCGACGAGCTCGAGCGGATCGAGGAGGAGGATCGCCTCGCCGCGGAGGCCGAGGAGCGGCGGATCTTCTACGTGGCGGTCACCCGCGCTGAAGACCACCTCGTCCTGAGCGGCGCCACCGACCTCGACAAGCGGCCCGAGCCCAAGCCCCTGTCCGAGCCGATGCGCTGGGTGTGGCGCTCGTTCTGCCGCGAGCTCCCCGACGAGGGCGCGAGCGGTGTGGCGACGGACGAGTACGAGGGCCGTGAGGTTCAGGTGCGCTGGACGAGGCTCGTCCCGGACACGGCCGACGAGCTGCTCGGCGAGGCGGATCGCGCGCCCGTCCGCGCGCCCAGCGAGGTGTCCGCGAACGGCTCCGCCCAACCCGAGCTCATGGAGCTCCCTCCGCCGCGCGCCCTGCCCGTCAGCCGGCTCAGCTACTCGGGCCTCGAGGCGTACAAGCGCTGCTCCTACCGCTTCTACCTGGAGAAGGGGCTCAAGCTCTCCGCGCGCGAGCTCGAGCCGGACGCGCGGGACCTGGCGGGCCCGCCGGAGGCCGTGATCGAGGGCGAGGAGCCTCGTGCCGGCGACGAGCTGCCGGCCCTGCTGCGCGGGACGATCGTGCACGAGCTGCTCGAGGGGCTCGACTTCTCGCGCCCGCGGCCACCCGGCGCCGCGGAGGTGACCGCGGCGATCGAGCGCCACGGCGCGGTCGTCGAGGGGTCTGACGTAGACGACATCGAGGGGCTCGTGGCCGGCTTCGTCGGCACGCCGCTCGCGGAGCGCATCGCCCGTAGCGGCCGCGCCCGGGCCGAGCTGCCGTTCGCCTTCACGCTCAAGCCGCCCGACGCGGGCGGCCGGAGCCTGCTCGTGAACGGAGTCGTCGACGTCCACAGCGAGGAGGACGGCGGCACGTTGATCGTCGACTACAAGAGCGACCGGCTCGAGGGCGCGGATCCGGTGGCCTACTGCGAGGACAGGTACTCCGTGCAGCGCCTCGTCTACGCCCTGGCGGCGCTGCGCTCGGGTGCCGAGCGGGTCGAGGTCGCATACGTCTTCCTGGAGCGGCCGGATGCCCCGGTGGTGTCGCTGTTCGAGGCCGGCGACGCCGACCGTCTGGAGCGCGAGCTGCTCGAGCTCGCGCGCGGGGTGGTCGAGGGCCGC
The DNA here is from genome assembly GCA_036406475.1 of Thermoleophilaceae bacterium. Classification (GTDB taxonomy): domain Bacteria; phylum Actinomycetota; class Thermoleophilia; order Solirubrobacterales; family Thermoleophilaceae; genus DASXBA01. Next base: position 37,346 of record DASXBA010000006.1, read on the forward strand.
TTCGTTCCCACGGACGAGCCGCATCTGGAGCTCTGCAGGGACTGCCCGGCCCGGCCCGCGCTCTGCACCTGGGACGAAAAGCGGACCCTCGCGCCCAGAGCCCCCTGCTAGCTTGATCCTCGTGGAAGGGGGGCGATCCAGGCGCCCACTGGTCATCGGGCTCGTGATCCTGGCTGTCGCGGCGGGGATCGTCCTGGCCCTCGTGCTGAGCGGGGGCGACGACAACGACAAGACGGCCTCGAGGGCCCCTGCCCGGACGACCGAGAGCAGCACCACCAGCGAGCGGACGGCGACGGAGCGGACCGGGACCACGACCGCCGCCAAGCCGAAGCCGCCGCGACGCGACGCGGCCGGGATCGAGCAGACGGTGACGACCTTCATCGAGTCCGCCGAGCAGAGCGACTCCGCGACGGCCTGCGCGCAGGTCAAGGGCGGCGCCGGCAAGCAGATCGAGGACTGCGCCGCGGGCGTCGGCATCAACCTGCGCCAACTCCCCAGCTCCGACGAGCTCGAGGTCGACTCGGTGAGCGTCTCCGGCAGCACGGGTACCGCCAAGCTCTCGAACGGCGGCGTCTTCTCGCTCGAGAAGTCAGGCGGCAAGTGGCTGATCAGCGGATTCAAGCCGGGGCCGGTGGCCGGAGGCTGAGGTGACGCTCGGCGCCCGCATGGCCCGTCGCGACCGCGAGGCGTTCGTCGGCCGCACGCGGGAGCTGGCCGAGCTCGGCAAGCTGTTCGTGGAGGACCCGCCGGCGAGCGTCGTCCTGCTCCACGGGCCCGGGGGCATCGGCAAGAGCACGCTCCTACGCGAGCTCGAGCGCCGCGGCCGCGAGGCGGGCTGGACGCCGGTGTCGGTCGAGGGGAGGGACCTGCCGCCCGTTCCCGACGCGCTCGAGGCGGCCCTCGCGCCCGCGCGCGCGGCCGAGCGCCCGCTCCTGCTGCTCGACACCTACGAGCGCATGACCGCCCTCAGTGGCTACCTGCGCCGAGACCTCCTGCCGGCGCTCCCCGACCGCGCCGTCGTGGTGATGGCGGGCCGCGGCGCTCCGGACCCGGGCTGGTTCGAGGGCGGCTGGGAGACGCTTGCGATGGAGCTCGAGCTGGGGCCGCTGTCCGGCGACGAGGCACGAGAGCTGCTCGCCGTTCACGGCGTGCGTGGCGAGCGGGCCGACGAGCTCGTGTCCTGGTCGGGAGGGTCGCCGCTCGCCCTCAGCCTGGCCGCGGACACGGCGGAGCTCGACGCCAACTGGTCGCCGGCGAGCGGCGAGGAGTCGCCGGAGCTGGTGCGCACGCTGGTGCGGCGGCTCGCGGAAGCCGAGCTCGACGAGCTCCACCGCGACGTGCTCGGCGTCGCCTGTATCGCGCGCGTGACGAACATCGACCTGCTCCGGTCCGTGCTTCCCGACGTCGCCGCCGAGGAGGCTCTCGACTGGCTCGGCCGGCGCACGTTCGCCGAGCCGCTGGCGGACGGCGTGACGTTGCACGAGCTCGTCAGGCGCGCGCTGCGCGCCGACCTCCGCCAGCGCGAGCCCGAGCGCGAGCGCGAGCTGCGCCGGCGGATCGCCGACAGCATCCACGCCCGCGCGGTCCAGGCCCGCCGCCTGCTGCTCACGGTCGACCTGGCCGAGCTGGTCGAGAACCCCGCGATCCGCAGCTTCTACGGCTGGGACGGCAGCATTCGCAACCGGGTCGACGTCGTCCGGCCGGGCGACGCCCAGCAGGTGGCGCTGCTCCTGTCGAGCCAGGGCGACCCGGACTGGTGGCCGCTCAGCCGGGCGTTCTTCCGTGAGGCGCCCGAATGCATCGACATCGCCCGGGACGCCGGCGACGCCCTCTGCGGCTACTCGATCTCGGTTACGCCTTCCTCGGCCCCGAAGCTGGCGAAGGACGACCCGCTGCTCGGCCCCTGGCTCGAGCACGCCCGCGAGCACAGCCCCGACGGCAACGCGATCCTCTGGCAGTCGGCCATCGACTTCACGCGCGACCCGAAGCTCCACGTGCAGGCGATGGTCTGCATGGCCGGGGTCCTTCGCTCGGGCCTCGACAACCCGCGCTACGCGTACCTGCCGATCGACTCGCGTCACGCGGGCGCGCACAGGTTTGCCCAGGCGGTGGGCGCACGGCGCATCGCGGAGCTGGACGTCGAGGCCGGCGGCCACCTCACCGAGTGCCACCTGCTCGACTACGGCCCCGGGGGCCTGCTCGGCATGCAGCGCGAGTACGTCTATCGAGAGCTGGGGCTCGCGCTCCCAGCGCCGGACGCCGGCGCCGTCCGCGACGCGCTGCGCAACCTGCGCACGCCCCACCTGCTCGCGTCCAGCCCGCTCGCGCGGGGCGAGGGCGCCGACGAGCGCGCCGCCTCCGTCCGGGCCCTGCTCGAGGAGGCCTCCGAGCACGCCTTCGGCGCAACCGAGAACGAGCAGCTCCTGCGCCGCGTCCTCGTGCGCGGCTACCTCGACCCCGCGCCGAGCCACGAGCAGGCGGCGCGGGAGCTCAACCTCAGCCGCGCGGCCTACTTCAGGCGCCTCAAGCAGGCCTCGGAGCGCGTCGCCGGGTACCTGGCGCACTCGGTTTCCCCCTAGCGAAGCGGTTCCGTCGGGGACCGGTCCTACTCTGCGGGCGTCATGCCTCTCTGCTTCATAGAGCCTCACGAAGCCATCCGTGTCGTAGCCGAGACCGTGGGCCGGGAGGCCCGCCGGCAGCTGCTCAGCGAGGTGGTGCGCGCCTGGGTCGACGACATTCCCGACGACGAGCTCGCGCAGCACTACGCCAAGGCCGTGGAGGACCTCGACGACGACGACCTCTCGATGCTCGCCGCCTGGCACGCCTCGCTCGAGGTGGGCCAGCCGATCGCCAACAAGGAGTTCCTCCTGGGTGCGTTCTCGCACCTCGGCGAGCACCGCCGCGAGGCGCTCCGGATCGCGGCGGGCTTCCGCGGCGACGAGGCCTTCGAGGCCGGCATCAGCGAGGAGCAGGCCCTGGACACCGTCCTGCCGTGGCTCTCCGAGGAGCGGCTGATGGAGCTGGCGGCGGAGGCGCTCGACCTGTACTGCTGGGACCGCCTCGGCAGCGACAACTAGCCGGCCGGCTGCAAAGCGTCGCCTGGCTGCGTCATCGGTCGCGCGCGTGCTAGCGCACGCCACGCTCCCTTCTTCCTTGCCAGGCTCGCTTTTCGCTCGGCTGGGCTGCGACTGCCTACCGCCTACCGCCTACCGCCTACCGCCTACTGCCTACTGCCCACCGCAGTTAGATTTCCCCCGTGACCGCCAGCCTGCCCTCCGACGTCCAGGCCGTCTTCGATCGCTTCATCACGACCGAGTACACGACGATCGACGGGCGGGGGCAGCCGATCACGTGGCCCGTGACGCCGTACTACCGGCCCGGAGATCCGTGCGTCGACGTCACGACGGGCGTCGGCTACCCGAAGAAGGCGCGCGACGCCGAGGCGAACCCCAGGGTCGCGCTGCTGTTCTCGGACCCGACCGGCTGCGGGATCGAGGAGCCGCCGCAGGTGCTCGTGCAGGGCACGGCCCGGATCGACGACGGGGACCTGGATGCGAACGCGGAGCGTTACGCGCGGGAGTCGGGCGAGAAGCTGCCGGCCACCAAGTCGATGATGCCGCCCAAGCCGATCCGGGGCGTGTTCGGCTGGTACTTCAAGCGCCTCTACGTGCACGTGCGGCCGGAGCGCGTCTACCTCTGGCCGGATGGCGACCCGGCGGCCGAGCCGCAGCTGCTCGACGCGCACATGGAGGAGGTTCGCTCGGGGCACGACGAGGAGCCGGCGGGCGACCATGCGGGGGCCGGCGGGGGCGATGCGGTTTGGGACGACCGGATGGAGGAGCTCGGCGAGCGCTACACGAGCGCGGTGCTGTCGCTGGTGGCGCCCGACGGCTTCCCCTTCTCGCTGAGGCTTCCGATCGAGGTCGACCGCGGCGCGCGGCGGGTGAGGTTCGGCGGCTCGCCGCTCGGCGTCCCGCTCCAGCCGGGACTCGCGTGCGTCACCGCGCACGACCACGCTCCCGACTTCACCTGGCAGCGCAACTTTCAGGTCCGGGGCGACCTTGTACAGGAGGATGGTGCCTGGGCGCTCATCCCGCACAAGCTCGTCGGCGGCTTCGAGCTGCCGCCCGCGTCGATGCTGGCGCGCTACCGGCTCAACTTCCAGAAGGTGCGCCGCTTCCGGAAGATCGCCAAGCGCGAGCTCGCGCGGCGGAACGGCTGAGCCCTCCCTTTTCACGCAAGGAGCGGGCTCGGTCCCCGAGGAGGCCTTGACCGGCCCGAACGGCGGCTGGTCTACTCGCCCGCAGAGACGCGGACTAGCGCGAAGAGCGAGGCCGTGAGGTGTGAGGCCCGCCGCGAAGCCGTGTCGACCCCGGTCGGCACAGGCGCGCTCCTCAAGCGCGACCTCCGCGTCTCGACTTTTTTGCGGCGGCTCCCGCTGTTACCGTGGCGACCAGCGATGCGGACCCGCGGATTCCTAGTCGTCGGCCTCGCCCTTCTGCTGCTGCCGGCGTCGGCCGGCGCGGCGGTCACGCCGAGCCGAGACGCGAACGCGGTGGCCGGCGCAATGGACTCCTTCGGCGGCGCCGGCTTCACCGTGATCCCGCCCGCCCCGAGTCGCCCCGCGGGATTCAGCGGCTCGCTCCAGGCGGGCTTCCCGACCAGGGGCTCGAACTACGCCCTCTTGAGCACGGGCGACGCGGTGGCCGCCGACACCCCCAACAGCGCCGGCAACACCAGCACGAACAACGGCGGCGGCCCCGGCCCGCACGGCACCTCGGTCTACGACCTCGTCCAGATCAAGGTGAACTTCAACGTGCCCAAGGGCGCCAACTGCGCCGGCTTCGATTTCCGCTTCCTGTCCGAGGAGTACCCGGAGTTCGTCGGCTCCCGCTTCAACGACGGCTTCATCGCGGAGCTCGACACCTCCGACTTCAACGTGGCCGCGACCGGAATCACCGCGCCCCACAACTTCGCCTTCGACGACAGCGGTCACGTGATCAGCGTCAACACCACGGGCTTCTCCGCGCCCAACGCCGCCGGCACCACCTACGACGGCGGCACGCCGCTCCTGCACGCCTCCACGCCGGTCTCGCCGGGAGCGCACTCGATCTACCTGTCGGTCTTCGACCAGTCCGACCCGACTTTCGACTCGGCCGCGATCCTCGACAATGTCCACGCCTTCAGCGCGGCCGGCGGCTGCCACACCGGGGCGACCTCGGTCGGGGCGCCGGTGGCGGGCAAGTCCTTCGATGCCGAGCCCGTCAGCGGCAAGGTCTACTTCAAGTGCCGCGGCGACCACGGCCGGACCAGGCTCAGCCAGGCGGTGAACCTGCCGGTCGGCAAGCGCTGCACGGTCGACGCGCGCGCCGGCAAGCTAAGGGTCGTGTCGGCGGCCAACGGCTCGTCGACCAACACCAAGGCGTCGGTCTTCTTCGACGGCCAGTTCCAGATCAGGGAGAAGAAGGCGAAGAAGCCGCTGACCGAGGCGCGCCTGGTGGGCAAGCTCGCCGGCTGCGGCCATACGTCGACGGCGGCGAGTGGCAAGGTCCAGGACGCGAAGCGCAAGAAGCGCCGCGGCCGGCGCCTGTGGTGCAAGGGCAAGGGCCGCTTCCGCACCCGCGGCCGGCACAGCACCGCGACGGTGCGCGGCACCACCTGGCTCGTCTACGACCGCTGCGACGGCTCGACCTACAACAAGGTCACGAAGGGCGTCGTGACCGTCCACGACCTGGTGCGCCACAAGAACATCCGGATCCGGAACAAGAAGGGCCACAGGGTCTACATCGCGCGGCCGCGCAGGCACCGGCGCTAGCCGCCTTAGCGCCGGCGGACCTTGATCGTTCCCGTCATCGCGACGGGGTGCAGCGCGCAGAAGAGCTGGTAGGTGCCCGGGGTGCGCAGCTTCTTGCGGTAGCTCCGCCCGCTGGTGAGGTTCACGGACGCGAACCCGCGCGGCCCGTTGGCCACCGTGACGTTGTGGATCTCGCGGCCCTTGAACAGCCAGCGCAGCGTCGTGCCGCGCCGCACCGAGATGTTGCGGTGGCGGAAGAACAGGTCCCCCACGGTGATGGTGCCGTGCCGGCCCAGCCGCACGCGGCGGCCCCTGGGCCTCGCGATCGTGCGCGCCACCCCGTTCCTGATCCCGACGATCGGGACCTTGAAGCGCGGCGCGACAGTGCGCCCGGGTTCCGTCGAGCGCAGGGACACCATGTCACTCGGTAACGGCCCGCATGAGGAGCGAACGGTCGAGTCCGGCGCCATGTAGACGATCATGATCCCCATCACCCTCGTGTGGACGAGGGAGTCGTCGTAGTTGGCGTCCAGCCTCAACCGCTCGCCCTTCGCCACCGGGATTCCCTGCTGCGTGTTGAAGCCGCTCATGAAGATCGGCCCGGGCTCGTGCAGGATCGGGCGCACGTGGTAGAAGGGGTGGTCGGGTTCCCCCCAGAGCGGCCGCGAGGTGTAGATCTTCGAGCCGCCGCAGTCCTTTCGGCGCAGGGTGAGGTTCTTGGCGCCGCCATGCACGTGGCCGCCGCCGGCCACGAGGCGGCCCGCCTCGGGCGCGGTCCAGGTGGTCGAGCGCCGGTAGGTCGAGCCTCGGCGCTTGCCGCCGGGGACGTTGAAGACGGGGTCGGCCAGGCAGTTCTCCACATCGAGCCAGTACGGCTTGACCTCGGTCTGCGGCGTCGTCTCGTAGGTCACGTGGTAGCGGATCCACGCCTTGTCGGTTCGGCTCTTGTGGTTCATGAACATGTAGAGGAGCGCCCACGGCTGGGTTGGCGAGAACTGGTAGCCGTACCCGCTCGGCAGGGCGAGCTTGGCCCCCTCCTCGCCCCGCGCGTAGAAGCGCTCGGCTGCCGGGAGGCTCGTCTTGGAGTCGAAGTTGGTGAAGTTGCTACAGGTGCCGTCGCGGCGTGCCAGGTTCACGAACACGATGTGGTGAAGCATCAGCCGCCTGATCGGGACGTGCTTGGCATCCGGGCCGGGGCCGTCGACCACGTCGACGTCCATGTGGGTGATCCAGCCGGTGCCCGGCGGGTGGGGCGCGCCCAGGTAGGCGTACTTGACCTGGTAACCGCCGACGGTCACAGGTCCCACCGTGATGGTCTTCGACTTGGTCGCCGCCGACGCTGACGCCGGCAACAAGAGGCAGCAGGCGAAAGCTGCCGTAAGTGCTCGCTTCACTCCTTGGCCCGGACTCCGTTCCGCGCCTCCCTCGGCCGCCGGCCAGCGCTCACTATACAAGAGTTTGCACTTGGACTGCGAAAAGTTGGGATACTCCGGCGCATGGAGGCGACGGCCGCAAGGGACGGTCGCAGCGTGCGCGCCGAGCGCACGCGCGACGCCGTGGTCGACGCCCTGCTCGAGCTGCTCGACGAGGGCGACGTGCGTCCCACCGCCGAGCGCATCGCCGAGCGGGCCGGCGTGTCCGAGCGCTCCGTCTTCCAGCACTTCGGCGACCGCGAGGCGCTGTTCGAGGCGGCGGCCCAGCGCCAGTACGAGCGGATCGTGCCGACGCTGCGGCCTGTCGACCCGGCGCTCCCGCTCGCGGAGCGGATCGACGAGTTCACCGCCCAGCGCGCCCGGCTCTACGAGAAGGTGAGCGGGGTCAGGCGCGGGGCGATCCTGATCGAGCACGAATCGGCCACCGTCGCGGACCGCCTCCAGCGGGTCCGCCGGGCAAAGGTCAGGGAGGTCGAGAAGGTGTTCGCGGCCGAGCTCGCCGGCCGCGATCAGGCTGTGCGAGACGCGCTGACCGCGGCCTGCGCCTGGACGAGCTGGCAGAGCCTGCGCTTCCACCAGGGCCTGAGCGCCGCCCGCGCGCGCGAGGCGATGCGCGCTGCGATTCGCGGGCTGCTGGGCTAGAGCGGGCGACCGCCCGACGACTAGTTCTCTCCGGCCGCAAGCGGGCGGCCAAGGAGGGCGACGCGGACGTTGTGCAGGTTCCAGACTCGCAGGACGCGCCGTCTGCCCAGGGCGCGCAGGGGGACACGGTTGTCGAATCTGTTCCCCGGCGCGGCCTGGACGAGCCAAACCCGCGGCATCCTGTGGAACGAGAGCAGCTCCGCTTCGTCGTCGATACTCCTGGCTCGCCACTCCGCCCCTGGGCCCGGCACGTTCGGAGTGCGCCCGAGGTACCAGGCGACCGTCGAGTTGCCGCCGGGGTCGCTGACGATCGCATCCTCCCAGCGGGCGTGGGCGCGGAGAACTGCCGCCGCGCCACGAAAGTCCGGCCCCTGGCCCCGGTACCAGTCGGACAGCCCGCGCGTGTGAACAAGGCAGAGCGCGACGAGCGCGGCCACCGCCAGAGGAAGCGGGATCCGCGCCAATGCCCCCGCTGCCATCACCGCGAGCCCCGGCACGGCCACGATCAGGTAATAGGCCAGGAACGCGGGCTGGACGACCGAGAACAGGCCCACGAGCACAACCGGCACGGCAAAGCACAGCACCGCGAGCAGTGTCCGCCACGCTGCCTCACCACGGCGCGGTCGCATCATGAGCGCCCCCACCAGAAGCACCAGCCCAAGGCACAGGTACAGCTCGAGCAGCAACGGATGGTTCTCCGCACCCGCCACCTCCTCCAGGACGTTCCAGACGCGACCCGCCTCCAACGGTTGAACCCAGTCGATCCGGCTCGTGTTCCCGGTAGCGAGCAGGACGATTAGCGGCGCGACGACCACCGTGAGGGGCGCCGCCGCGACGGCAGCCTTACGCCAGGGGATGCGCGAAGACGGAAGCCACGCGAGAGAGATCGCCTGGGCGGCCACGACGAACAGGGCGAATGGGTGGGCGTACGCCGCGAGCGCCGAGACCGCAACCCAGATCGCCCAGCGACGAGCTGTCGGCCGCTCCACCGCCAGGATGAAGCACAGCGTCGACGCCGCCACGAGGGCCATCAGCCAGGAGTAGGCCCGAGCGTTCTGCGCGTGGTGAAGCGCCAGGGCGTTGAGGGCGAGCAGCAGACCGGCAACAACACCCGCGGCCCGCCCGAAGCTGCGCCAGGCGATAGCCGCCGTGAACGCGACGGCGACCGGGAACGCCGTGAGCGACGGCACCCGCAGAAAGGCATCGCTCGAGCCGAGCTTCTCCCAGAAATGCAGGAACCCGAAGTAGAGGATGTTGTTCGGCTCTACGTAGTGCACGTAGTACAGGAGCGAAGACATGTGCCGGTGCCCGATCTCCGCCGAGACTCCCTCGTCGTTCGCGAGCGAGCGTTCCCCGAGCTGGATCAGACCAAGCACGAGCGCCAGCACCGCCGTCAACGCCACCGCCACAAGCGCAACCGTCCGACCGCCAAGCTTGCGCCCCAGCCGGGCGGCGACAGCCCCCCTCGAGCTGAGCCTAGCTCCCTGCGCCACGGCCGGCGAGCATATCCTCGACGGCCGCGATCGCCTGCTCGGTGTCCTCGAAGCGGACCGCGCGCATCCCGAGCGAGGTCGCGCCGTCGCAGTTGACCTGGATGTCGTCAACGAGCAGGCAGTTCTCGAAGCGGAGGCCGTTGCCCAGCCGGTCGAGCGTGATCTCGAAGATGCGCGCCTCGGGCTTGCGCGAGCCCACGAAGGCCGAGTCGACCACGACGTCGAAGATCTGGTCGAGCTGCGGGAGCTTGGCGCGCCAAAGCGGCTCCCACTCGCGCACGTTGTTGGTGCAGAGGGCCATCCGCAGACCGCGGCCGCCCAGCTGGCGCATGAACTCGATCATCCGCGTGTTGGGGCTGAGGCGCTCGAAGTAGACGTCGCGCAGGGCGTCGAGGTCGAACTCGTGGGGGAGGCCCTCCTGGAGGCGCCGGCCGAACTCCTCCTCGCTGATCTCGCCCCGCTCGAGCTCGAACAGGGGGTGCTCGCCGTACTTCTCCTGGGCCGCTGCCATCGCCCGCCCGAGGTCCTCGGGCCTGACGCCGCTCTCCTCCTGGTAGCCGCGGAACGCCTCGCTCAGCGGGGTGGTCAGCACACCGCCGAAATCGGAGACGATCGCGCCGATCATGCCGCCGCCGACGGGTCGTCGCGGACCATCAGCTCGTAGGCGCCGACGCCCTCGCGACCCTCGACCCGCCACTCGAACACCGCGACGTGAACGGTGAGCCCTTCCAGCTCGAGCGATGACCCTGCCGCCACGGTTCCGGAGCCGCGGCGTGGGAAGTCCTCGCCGGGGAGCCAGAGCTCTAGCCCGGCACTGCGCTGGCGGCCCTCGCCGTCGTAGACGGTCGAGATGCGGGCGTCCTCGACGGCCAGCGGCTCGCCGCCGTCGATCAGGAAGGCCTTGACCGCTTCCTCGTCATGCCCGCGCGCGCCGCGCGGCCGGCGCGCGAGCGCGAGCATCGCGTGCTCGTCGTCGAGCAGGGCGGACAGCGAGCGCAGGGCGTCGAGCTCCTCCCACTCGGGCGCAACCGTGGTCTCGCTCACCGTGCCGAGGCAGTCCACGTGGGTACCGCCTACATCGCCGCTCACGTGGCAGGTCCTGGCGAGCACGCCGCCCAGGTCGAGCTCTTCCGAAATCGGGTCGACCTCGAGCGAGAAGCGGCCCTCGAGCTCCGCCTTGAGCTTGCCGCGGCGCCCGCTCTCGATCTCGGGCCCCTCCGGTATCGCCGTGGGCGACTGCCCCTCGAACAGCACCGTGGTCCCCGACCGGGCCGTGCCGTGGACGCTGCGGGCCGGGTCGAAGAAGGCGATCGAGAGCGCTGCGCCGGTCACCGCTCGAGCCGCTCTTGCGGCTGCTCGGTCGCCGTGCCCTCGACGTCGTAGTCCTCGCCGGAGATCGGTCCCGTGCCGCCGATCCGGATCGCGAAGCGCCTGCCGACCGCTCGCATCCCGTAGCGGCGGACCAGGCTGCGCGTGGGCGGCAGCAGGAGCAGCAGGCCAAAGACGTCGGTGATGAATCCGGGCGTGATCAGGAAGGCGCCCCCGAAGATCACTAGCACGCCGTCCTGCACCTCGCGGTGGGGCATGCGGCCCTCCGCGAGCGTCTGGTTGAAGCGCCTCCACACCGCTCTGCCCTGCGAGCGCAGGAGCATCGAGCCGGCCACGGAGTCGGCCGCGAGCAGCAGGATCGTCCAGATCACGCCGATGGCGTCGCCGACCTTGAGGATCACGTACAGCTCCGCCAGCGGGAGCAGGATGAACAGCGCGATCAGTGCGAGCAGACGCACCGGCGTGACCCTACTAACCTTGGTCCCATGCCAAGCGTCGACGACGTCCAGGACGCCCTCACCAACGTGATCGACCCCGAGCTGGGGCTCGATTTCGTGGAGCTCGGGCTCGTCTACGAGGTCGAGGTCGACGACTCGGACGTGTACGTGACCTTCACGCTCACCTCGCCGGGCTGCCCGATCGGGCCCCAGGTGAGCGAGCAGATCGAGGAGTTCGTCTCGGAGCTCGACGGCGTCGAGCGCGTCTATCCGAAGATGGTCTTCTCACCGCCGTGGACGCCCGAGATGATGAGCGAAGAAGCCAAATTTGCACTTGGCTTCTAGCCGCTGACCTCGCGCACTCGCCCGCTCTCCACCTCGTAGACGAAGCCGCGGACCGCGTCGGTGTGCGGCAGGAACGGGCTCTCGCGCACTAGCCCCATCGAGCGGCGCACGCTCTGCTCGACGTCCGCGAAGCCGCCGACCTCCCAGTCGCGCTCGGCGCCGCCGGTCTGCTCGTCGAGCTCCCGGGCGAAGCCTTCGTTGTCGAGCCCCTCGAGGCCGCAACGGGTGTGCTGGATCAGGACGACCTCGCGGGTGCCGAGCTTGTGTTGTGAGAGCGAGAGCGAGCGGATCACCTCGGGCGTCACGACTCCGCCGGCGTTGCGGATCACGTGCGCCTCGCCCTCGCTCAGGCCGAGGATCCGGTGGAGGTCGAGCCGGGCGTCCATGCAGGAGACCACGGCTACCTGGAGCGACGGAGGGGCGGGCAGGTCGCCCGCCTGGAAGTCGCGGGCGTAGCCCTCGTTGCGCTGGAGCAGCTCGTCGATCGCGGCCATGGGCCGTTTATACATGCTGCGGACCCCTGTAGCGTGGGCGCCCTGCGGCTGATCACGGACTCGTTCCCGGATGAGCCCGCCCTCGACGCGGCGGCGGCGCGGGCGCTGCTCGAGCGCGTGGCCGCCGGCGAGCTCCCGGAGACGGTTCGGCTCGCCCGCACCGGGCGCGCCGTGGCCTTCGGGCGCCGGGACGAGGTCAGCCCGGGCTATCAGGCCGCCGTGCGGGCCGCGGCGGACGCCGGCTTCGAGCACTTCGTCCGCCTGGGCGGCGGCCGGGCGGCCGTCTTCCACGAGGGCACGCTGGTGACCGGCCATGCGATCCCCGATCCCGACCCGCGGCCGGGCATCCAGGCACGGTTCGAGCGCGAGGCCGCGCTGATCACGGGCGCGCTGCGGGGGCTGGGCGTCGACGCCCGGGTGGGCGAGATCCCGGGCGAGTATTGCCCCGGCGGCTTCAGCGTCAACGCTCGCGGTACGGTCAAGCTCGCCGGCCTCGGTCAGCGCCTGGTGGCCGGTGCGGCCCACGTGGGCGCGGTGATCGTGGTCGACGGGGCCGATCTCGTCAGGGAGGTGCTCGACCCCATCTACACCGCTCTGGAGCTGGACTGGGACCCGGCGACCGTGGGCGCTGTTGGCGAGGAGGCGCCCGGCGCCACCGTGGACGACGTGTTTCGCTCGCTGCGGGCGGCGTACGAAAAGACTTGAGATTTCCGCCCCCGTGTCGATTAGGGTGGTGACGGACTCGCCCCCGATCCACTGGCCCGTGGAACCCAACGACTCGCGACACGACTATCTAGACGTGCTGGCCGGCGAAGCCGGAATCTTCATGCGCCTGTACGCGCTGGGAGGCACCTGCCTCCTCGTATTCCTGCTCGCGCTGGCCCTCTTCACCCTCTAGCTCGCGGAGTAGCCTGGTCGTCGTGCTGATCGACGACCGGCCGCACCCCGACGCAGAGCCCCGGCCCATCGATCCGAACTGGGCCGTCGTCCGCTGGCTGGCCGTGGCCGGGATCCTCGGCTTCGCGGGCGCCCACGCCGGCGGCTTCGTGGGCTACCTGATCCTCTGCGCGGTCGTCTACGCGGTCTGCCGCGCGCTGGTCACGCTGGTCGACTACGGCGACGGGCTGCGCGAGTGGCGCCAGTAGGCGCCCGCGGGCCGCTAGCCCGCGGCGGGCTCCGGGACGCGCTCCGCGTTGCGCGCCACCGCGTCGACGATCCGCGGCCAGACCTCGCGCGGGAGGTCGTGGCCCATGCCCTCGACCTCGATCAGCTCCGCCGCGGGAATGGCGCGCGCGGTGGCGCGGCCGGCGCGGACCGGAAGGAGCGGGTCGTCGGTCCCGTGGATGACCACGGTCGGCAGGCTGAGGCCTGCCAGGGCGCGCGTCCGGTCGCCGGAAGCCTGGATGGCCACGAGCTGGCGGGCGGGGCCGCCGCGGTCGACGCCCCGGTCGTAGCTCTGGCGGCCGAGCTCCCTCACGAGCTCGTCGTCGCGATCGAAGCCCGGGGAGCCGATGATCCGCCACGTCCGCACCAGGTACTCGGCAAAGCCCTCGCGATCCTGCGGGGCGCGCCGCAGGAGCACGCCGAGCGCCTTGACCCGGGGCAGCCCGGCGCGTCGGTTGCCGGTGGTGGACATGATCGACGTGAGCGAGAGGACGCGCTCGGGGTGTTGGATCGCCATCGTCTGGGCGATCATCCCGCCCATCGAGGCGCCGGCCACGTGGGCCTCCTCGATGCCCAGGTGATCGAGGAGCCCGAAGGCGTCCTCGGCCATGTCCTCGAGCGTGTACGCCGGATCCTTGGTGACGCCCGCGAGCGCGCGCAGCACCTTGGGCTTGGGACCGCCGCGGATGCGCGTCGAGCGGCCGACGTCGCGGTTGTCGAAGCGGACCACGTGGAATCCGCGGTCCGCGAACGCCCGGCAGAGGTCCTCGGGCCAGCCGAGCATCTGCGTCGCCAGGCCCATCACGAGCAGCAGGGCGGGGTCGCTCTCGTCCCCGAAGGTCTCGTAGGCGAGCTCGATGCCGTTGACTTCCGCCGTCCGTTCGGCCATCGCGTCGCGGAAAGCTACCGGGAACCGCGACCTTGAACCCCCAGCGGCGTTCAAACTGGGTGACGATGAAGCGGGTACGTGTCCTGACACTCCTTGCGCTGGCCGTCGCCCTCCTGGCGGCGGCGCCGGCGCAGGCGGCCGAGCAGGCCAGGCCTACCGGTCGCTGGCTCGTCGTCTTCCGCCATTCGAGCAGCGTCCGCTCCTCGGCCACGTTCTCGTCGGTGCTCGCCCGCGCCGGAGCGCGGCAGGCCGGCCGGGTCGTGCCCAAGCTGGGCGTCGCCACCGTCAGCGGCTCGCCGGCGGCCATCGCGGCGCTCAAGCGCGATCCGCGCGTCGAGGGGGTCGACCGCGAGTGGTACCGCGTGCTGCGCCGGGTGCCCAACGATCCGGCGCTGCACACGCCGGAGTCCGCCGCCGAGTGGCCGGGCACCGCGCCCGGGACGATGCTCCAGTGGGCGCTTCAGCGAGAGGGCTTCTACGGCGCGTGGGACGTGACCACCGGCAGCGGCGCACGGGTGGCGGTCCTCGACACTGGCATCGACGGCTCGCACCCCGAGTTCAGCGGCAAGGTCGCGACGGCCGACGCCGTCGGCACGAGCAGCCCGCTCACGGACCCCGACGGCCACGGCAGCCATACCTCGGGGCTCGCGTGCGCCAATACCAACAACGGGCTCGGGATCGCGGGCGCGGGCTACAACTGCAAGCTCAGCGTCGTCAAGCTCGGGTTCACCCAGTTCGGCATCCCCGACGACGAGATCGTCGCCGCGATCCAGCTGGCAGCCGACCGCGGAGCGAAGACGATCAGCATGAGCTTCGGCGGCGGGGGGCCGAGCCTGGCCCTCGACCATGCGATCACCTACGCGATCTCCAGGGGAGCTGTGCTCGTCGCGGCCGCCTCCAACGACGCGGACTCGGACCAGGGCGCGCCGGCCTCGCAGCTCCAGCCGGGCAACGCGCCGGACATCAACGCCGGGCGCGGGCTCGTGGTGACGGCGGCGGACCACGACGACACCCGCGCCGGCACCGGCTTCGGGGGCCAGATCTCGCTCGCCGCGTACGGCTTCTACGACGACGCGCCCGAGGGGCCGCCCGGCCTGATCTCGACCTACCCGCCGATGAACGGGCTCACCTACGAGTGCGACAGCCCGCTGTTCGCCTGCCGCCACGCGGTGGCCGGGGACAGCCGCTACGCCTATCTCCAGGGCACCTCGATGGCCACGCCCCAGGTTGCCGCGCTCGCGGCCCTGGTGGCCGATCTCAACCCCTGGCTCACCGTGCACGACAGGCTCCACCTCATCAAGTCGAGCGCGCGCCGCTCCGGCGGCTGGAGCCCCGACCTGGGCTGGGGGATCATCAACGCGGGCGCCGCCATATCGGCCGCGCGGCGGGTGGACCGGAACGCTCCGAGGTCGCGCGCCCGGGCCAAGAAGCGGGTCCGCATCCGCCGCCACCACAAGAAGATCAAGGTGCGAATCAAGTGGTCGGGATCCGACCGGGCCGGCCGGGCCAACCTGATCCCCTCCGGCGTCCGCTCCTTCGACCTCTACATGCGCCGCGGCCGCGGCCATTACAAGCGCGTCCGCAAGAGCACGAGGAAGCACTCGGCGGTCCTCAAGCTGCGCTCCGGCACCTACCGCTTCTACACGCGCGCCAAGGATAAGGCGGGCAACCGCGAGGCCGCGCCGCGCAAGGCGGACGCGCGCCTCGTGGTCAAGCGCCCGCGCAAGACGCGGCGGCGCTAGATCCCGCCGAACGTCCCTGAGTACCGCCTATAGGGGGTAGCGCGGGACGTTCGGCACTAAGGGAGGAGCGCCGCCGCGGCCCGTACCAGGTCGCCGTTCCCCTCCGGACGGCTGCCGTCCGGCAGGACCGTGGTGTCCTCCAGCCCGACGCGGATACCGTGCCCGCGCTCGAGGCCGCGGCTCATGACGTGCCAGGTGGCGGCGCCGTCGCCGTGGTGGACCTGCTCGAGCTCGATCCCGGCTTGGGCCACCAGCTGCTCGATCTGGGCGGCGTCCGCCAGCGCCGCCTCCGGCTCGTCGCCGAGCGGCTCCACCAGGAGCCGGGTGCAGCGCCCGGCGATCCCGGCGGCGGCGAAGCGGCGGGCGCCCTCGACCTCGAGCAGGCCCGCCTCGATGCCCACGCCGCGCTCGAGCAGGTGCTCGCAGAGCTCGACGATGCCGGCCTCGTCCTGGTTGGCGGTCACCAGCTCGGGCAGCTCGGTCCAAGCGGCGACGAGTGCCAGACGGCGCTCCGGGTCAGCCTCGATCTCGGCCGACGTGCTGAGCGAGATCGGGACGCCCGGGCAGGCGGCCCGTACAGCGCGCAGCGCGTCGGCGCAGGGCTCGGCGGCCAGCGTCTCGACGCCCGACGAGTCATAGGGGTGCAGGTGCAGGACGCGGGCGCCGGCGTCGACGGCCGCGCGCGCCTCGGCCGCGAGCTCCTCGGGAGTGTGCGGCACGGCCGGGTGCTCGTCGCGCGAGCGGCTGCCGTTGAGGCAGGCCTGCAGAAGCCGGGCCACTCAGGTCTTGGCCGGAGCCGGAGCCGGAGCGGCGTCACGGGCCGCGGCCAGCAGCTCCTCGAGCGACTCCTCGACGAGGCCGGCGAGGTCCTCGAGGTCCGGGATGGCGTCGTAGTCCGCGAGCAGCCCGAACTCCAGGTTGCCGTTGTAGCTCATGACCGCCACCGCCAACGCCTGGTCCTCGGGCAGGAAGGCGATCGGCACCAGCTCCAGCATCTCCCGGCCCTGCAGGTAGAGCGGGAACTGCGGCCCGGGGACGTTCGTGACGATCAGGTTGAACAGCCGCGTGGAGAAGTTGAGCCGCGAGGCCATCGCCAGCAGCGTGGGCGGCGCGAAGCGCTCGAGGCCCGAGATGACCTCGGCACCGAGCGCCTGCTTCGACTCCTTCAGCCCCTCCATCGCCCCTCTCACGATGCGCAGGCGCTCCACCGGGTCGCGCACGTAGACCGGCAGCGGCGCCCTCATCGCGGCGATCCGGTTGCCGAGTGTCTCGTGCTCGTGCTCCGCCCGGATCGACACCGGCACCAGGCCGCGCAGCTCGAGGCCCTCGCGGCGGACGCCGCGTTCCTCGAGCCAGCGCCCCAGGGCGCCCGCCACGACCGCCAGCACCACGTCGTTGACGGTCCCGCCCAGGGCGTTCTTGATCCCCTTGAACTCGTCGAGCGAGCGCTGGATCCACCAGATGCGGCGGTGGGTGCCGATGGGCACGTTCAGGGGGATGTCCGGCGCCGGGTTGAGCCCCGCCCAGAGGACCTCCCCGATCCCCTCCGCGGCCTCGCGCAGCTCGCCTGCGGCCCGGCCGGGGCTCTGGAGCGCGCCGGCGGCGCGGCCGGCAAGCTCGCCGGGCGTGCGCACCAGCCCCTTGATGCCCTCGGCCACGAGCTGCGCCTGCGAGGGCTCGGGCTCTGCGACCCACTCGTCCAGTTCCTCGGGCTCGGGCGGGACCGGCGTTAGGTCGAAGAGGACGGTCGAGAGGTCCACCCCGGCGACGCCGTCGACCATCGAGTGATGCGTCTTCGAGATCAGCGCGAAGCGGCCGTCCTCGAGGCCCTGCACGAGCCAGACCTCCCAGAGCGGCTTCGAGCGATCGAGCCGCTGGGAGAAGATCCGGCCGACCAGCGTGCGCAGCTGCTCCATCGACCCGGGCGACGCCAGGGCCGTGTGGCGCACGTGGTAGTCGACGTTGAAGCGCGGATCGTCGACCCAGAACGGGCGGCCCATCTCGAAGCGCGGGAAGGCAAGCTTCTGCCGGTAGCGGGGGACGAGGTGCAGCCGCGACTCGATCCCGTCCACGAAGTCCTCGCGCGTGGGGGGCGGGCCTTCGAAGACCACGAGCGCCCCGACATGCATGTGGGAAGCCCTGCCCTCCTGGTGCAGGAACGAGGCGTCGACAGGGCTCAGTCGGTCGAGGTGACCCTGCTTCTGCGCCATCGCGTTCACACTACCCGCAATGCGTCAGCTCGCGCTCTCGCTCGCCGCCGCCGCCGCCACGGCGGCGCTCGTAGCCTGCGCCGACTCGCCGGGCGCCGCCGGAAAGCCGAGGGTCGACCACTTCGACTCGCACGCTGCCTGGCGGCTTCTGAAGAGCCAGGTCGCGCTCGGCCCACGCCCCGCCGGGTCGCCCGCGTCGCGGAGGCTGGCGAGGAAGCTCAAGCGACTGCTCCCGCACGGCCGCTACCAGGCGGTCCCCGGCGGGCTGCGCAACGTCGTGGGGCGAGTCCCCGGTCGCGGCCGCGGCTACCTGGTGGTGGGCGCCCACTACGACACCAAGGACCTGCCCGACTTCGTCGGCGCCAACGACGGAGCCTCCGGCACGGCGGTCGTCACCCAGCTCGCGCGGACGATCAAGCCCCACCGGCTCCGCCGGACGGTCGTGTTCGTCCTCTTCGACGGCGAGGAAAGCCCGGCAGGCACGCCCGACGACGAGTTCGAGGCCAAGGGGCTGCGGGGCAGCAGGGTCGCCGCGCGCCGCTACCGCGAGGCCCGCTCGATGGTGCTGCTCGACTTCGTCGGCAACCGCCACCTGCGGATCCCGCGCGAGGAGTTCTCGAGCTTCCCGCTCTGGAGCAAGCTGCGCCGGGCGGCCCGCCGCGTTGGCGCCGGCCCGGCTTTCCCGCCCCAAGCCTCCGGCGGCGTCCTGGACGACCAGATCCCGTTCGCGCACCGCGGCGTCCGATCGATCGACCTGATCGACTTCGACTTCGACTGCTGGCACCGCACCTGCGACGACCTGGGCGCGGTCTCCGAGCGCAGCCTGGAGCTGGTGGGGGAGACGATGCTGAGGTACCTAGCTAGCCTCTAGGGGCTGTGCCAGCTGCCCCCGAAAAGCTGCTGCTCGCGGCCCCGCGCGGCTACTGCGCGGGCGTCGACCGGGCCGTCCAGACCGTCGAGCGCGCGCTCGAGCTGTACGGCCCTCCGGTCTACGTGCGCAAGGAGATCGTCCACAACAAGCACGTGGTGGAGCAGCTGCGTGAGCGCGGGGCGATCTTCGTCGACCAGGAGACCGAGGTGCCCGAGGGCGAGACCGTCGTCTTCTCGGCCCACGGCGTCGCTCCAAGCGTTCACGCCAACGCCGAGGCGCGCGGGCTCCAGAAGATCGACGCCACCTGCCCCCTCGTCACCAAGGTGCACGTCGAGGCCAAGAAGTTCGCCACCCAGGGCTACACGATCGTCCTCATCGGCCACGAGGGCCACGAGGAGGTCGAGGGAACAATGGGCGAGGTTCCCGACCACATCGTCCTGATCGAGACCGAGGCCGACGTCGACGAGCTGGAGGTGAAGGACCCGGATCGCGTCGCCTACCTCACCCAGACCACGCTCTCGGTCGACGAGACAGACCGCATCATCCGCCGCCTCCGCGAGCGCTTCCCGAGCATCACCGGGCCCCGTACCGACGACATCTGTTACGCCACCACCAACCGCCAGCTCGCGGTGCGCCAGATGGCGCGGGAGTGCGACCTGGTGCTGGTGATCGGCTCGCGCAACTCGTCGAACTCCAACCGGCTGGTCGAGGTCGCGCGCGACCACGGCGCCGATTCCTACCTGATCGACAACGAGTCGCAGGTCGAGGAGGGCTGGCTCGAGGGCAAGCGCGTCGTCGGGATCAGCTCCGGCGCCAGCGCCCCCGAGGAGCTGGTTCAGCGGCTGGTGGGTTTCTTCCGCGAGCGCGGCACCGAGGACGTGTCGGAGTTCGAGGTGGTCCAGGAGGACGTCCGCTTCATGCTCCCCAAGGAGATCCGCAAGGAGCTCGCAGCCCGCGCGTCGTAGAGGCGTCCACGCAGCCGCCGCTCGCTGGAGGCGCCGCGGCGCGGCGCCGACACCCGAAGCGTGGACGTAGTGCTCGTCATCGCCGTCGCCTCGGGGCTCCTCGCGCTGGTGGGCCGCTTCCTGATGGCGGCCGCCGCCAAGGGCGAGCGCTCCGCGAAGCGGTCGGAGCCCCGGCGGCTTCGTCTCACGACGATCGAGCGCCGGCCCGGGCGCGGCGCCCGTACGCACAGCCGCGTGCTCAACTAGGCGGCAAGGGCGCGAACTGCACGCCGTGAAGCCGTAGGCCCGGCGACTCGGCCACCACCCGTCCCTCGGCCTCGTAGACGCCGGGCTCGGTGTCCGCCCCCGAGAGCACCGCGAAGGCCCCGCCCGCCCGGTAGCTGAACTCGGCGGCCGCTCCCGCGTCCGAGGCCTCGATCCAGTCGTCGCCGTCGGCCCAGTCGCGGATCAGCTCGAGGCGCTCGCGATCCCGCGGCAGCGCGATGTCGGCGGTCTGCGGCTCGAGCATCGCGCCCGGTTCGTCCTCCGGACGCAGAGGTTCGAGCGGCTCCGGAAACGAGACCCCGGCATCGATCTCCCGCAGGCACTCCTGGATCGCCAGCTCGGATCCCGCGTAGTCGCCCTCCCCGTAGTGCATGTAGCGCAGGAGCCCGCGGCGGTCGAACAGGTAGCGGCCGGGCCAGCCGCGATTGCCGTAGATGCGCCAGATCTCTAGCTGTGCGTCGAGCGCCACCGGATAGGGGATCTCGAGCCGCTCGACGGCCCGCTCGACGTTCTCCGGCTCGCGGCCGAAGCTGTAGCCCGGCGAGTGGACGCCGACTATCTGCAGCCCGGCCTCGGCATAGCGCCGGTGCCAGGCGAGCAGGTAGGGAAGGGTCCGCAGCGAGTTGATCCGCGCGAAGTCCCAGAACTCCACGAGGAGGGCGTGGCGCCCCAGCAGCCGGTCCACCCGCAGGAGCGGTACGTTCAACCAGGGGGTGCCGGGCGGGAACTCCGGGGCGGGGATGTCCGCATCCTCGGGCGTGCGCATGGCCGGTTAGGATGGCGCACTTCGCCGCCGATCAAAGGGGACTCGCGATGGACTTCTTCGACCGCCTTGAGGCCGTCCGCTGCCGCTGGAACGTTCTTGAGCACTCGTTCTACGTGCGCTGGACGAACGGGGAGCTGAGCGCCGACGAGCTCGCGCTCTACGCCGGCCAGTACCGCCACGCCGTGGTCGCGCTGGCCGACGCGGTGGCCGCCACCGGGTCATCCGAGCACGCCGCGGAGGAAGCCGAGCACGTCGACCTCTGGGACGACTTCGCGCGCGCCGCCGGCGCAACCGCCGCCTCCGCGCCGCTCCCGGAGACGCGCGCATGCGTCGAGGCCTGGACCGCCGGCCGCGACGAGCTCGAGGCCCTGGTCACGACCTACGCGGTCGAGTCGGGGCAGCCGGCGATCTCGCGCACCAAGCTCGAGGGGCTCGTG
Source organism: Thermoleophilaceae bacterium (assembly GCA_036406475.1). Taxonomy (GTDB): domain Bacteria; phylum Actinomycetota; class Thermoleophilia; order Solirubrobacterales; family Thermoleophilaceae; genus DASXBA01. Next base: position 58,621 of record DASXBA010000006.1, read on the forward strand.
GGCCGCTACGGCTACGAGGAGGGCCCGGCGACCGAGTACTTCAGCCTCCACTCGACGCTCGACGAGCGGCACGCGGCGGAGTCGCGCGCGCTGATCGAGGAGCGCCTCGAGAGCGCCGACGAGGAGCGGCTTCTGGCGCTCGCCGAGGGCGCGCTGCGCGGGAACTGGACGCTGCTCGACGGGGTCGAGCGCGCCGGGGGCTGAGCGCAGCACCGCAACTCTGCGTTGCGCGCCGGGTTGGCGCTCCCGTAGGCTATGGGGGGGACCTGTCCCCCCTCGGGCGTACTCCGCCGCTCGCTTGGTCGTGTGCGTCCGCCCCAATTTTCCCTGTCAGGAGGAGTACGTGCGAAAGAAGTATCTACTCGGCGCGGCTGTGAGCGTGCTGGCGCTGGCCTTCGCCGCGATGGCGTTTGCCAGCCCCCAGTTCAAGCAGACCGACAAGGTGAAGTACACGAAGAACAAGGGCAAGGTCTCGGCCGGGATCTCAACGACCCTGGAGAGCACGGATCCGGGGGCCCAGCCGCCCGGAAACCAGCCCGCCGCGGACAAGGCGGTCCTCAAGTTCAAGGGCGCCAAGGTCGACAGCAAGGGCGCGCCGCAGTGCTCGTCGGGCAAGGCCCAGGCCGCACAGTGTCCGTCGAACTCGAAGGTCGGCACCGGCTCGGCCGAGGCGAACATTGTCGGCACCAATCCGACCACGGGCGTGACGACGGTGACGCCGCTCCACAACCTCCACGTGACCGCGTTCAACGGCAAGGGCAAGCTCTACCTCCTGATCAAGGAGACCGGCACCCTCCTGAAGGCGTCGCTCACAAAGAACGGCACCCTGACGACCAACGTCAAGAGGGACACTCCCCCGCTGCCGGGCGGAAACAAGGTCGTCCTCACGAAGTTCCAGCTCAAGACGAAGGCCAAGAGCAGGAAGATCCACGGCAAGAGGCACATCATGATCCGGACGCCGAAGTGCCCCAAGAGCAAGAAGTGGAAGATCAGCGTGGCGTTCACCTACAGCGACGGGACCAGCGACAAGCAGACGCTCACCCAGAAGTGCAAGAGATAGAAACCACCGGATGGATCCGGAGGTGAAGGGACGGCCCCGCTTCGGCGGGGCCGTTTCTTTTCCTAGGTGAGGAGCTGGAGCAGCCGCGGCGAGACCCAGAGCTCGACGGCGGCGCTCGCAAGCAGCACCGGCACCGCGACGGCGACGGTCACGAACGTGGCGGCCAGCAGCTCGTCCCAGCGGTCGTGGCGGCTGGCGATGATCCAGGCCGCCAGCGGCAGGAAGAGCGCGGTCAGCTCGGGCAGCGCGTGGGGGAGCAGGGCGAGGAGCAGCAGGCCCGGCGTGATGTGAAGCTCGTGGGAGACGGTGGCGACGCCCGAGCCGATCAGGTACGCCTGGGTGGTGAGCGAGAAGCCCGTCGCGCAGATCACGAAGCCGATCGCGAGTGGGCCAGCCTTCTCGTGCACGAAGCGGGAGAGGCCGTGGCGCTTGGCGGCCGAGAGCGGAAGCGAGCTGCCGGCGATGAAACCGGCCACGCAGGCCATCGCGTGCAGGGCGAGCACGAGCGAGTTGCGGTAGAGGACCGCGAGGTAGTCGTCGAGGCTCGCTGGGGAGTGGAAGCCGGCGATCAGGAACGGCGTCGAGTCCGGCGTGGACACCTTGGCCACGACGTAGACCGCGCACAGCAGCGCCGCGGCGATGCCCACGCTCAGGCTCAGCCAGGGGGCGAGGATGCCGGGCTCGCGGTTCCAGCGCGCCAGCGCGCGCCGGGTGTCCGACATCCCCTGGACCAGGACCAGATCGTTGACGCTCACCCAGAGCGCATCGGCACTCAGGCAGCCGAGGTTGAGGCGACCGGCGATCCGAGGCGACGCTCGTAGCGCTGGTAGGTCACCGCGGTCCGGCTCCAGCGCGGCCTGGTGTCCTCCCACACGAGCTCGAAGCCGTGCTCGCGGTAGAGGTGGGCTGCGGCGGCCAGGTCGCTGAAGGTCTCTAGCGTGATCCGCTCGTAGCCGTTTCGCTCGGCCTCCGCGAAAAGCTCGGTGAGCAGGCGCCGCCCGAGCCCGCGGCCGCGGAGGTGGGGCTCGAAGACGAACCAGCGCAGGCGCGCCTCGCCGTCGCCCTCGTCGGTGAGCCCCAGGCAGCCGACGAGGCTCCCGTCCTCCTCCACGATCCAGATCCCCTCGCGCTCGCGCGGGAAGCCGCGCGCGCCGGGGCCGGCGAAGCTCTGGGCGACCATCGCCTCGAAGGTCGCGTCGTGGCCCCACTCCTCGGAGTAGATGCGGCCGTGAAGGGCGATCATCTCGCCCACGTCTCCCGGCCGAAGGTTGCGGCGGATTTCCATGGCGTCAGTCTCCGCCACCGCGCCGATCTATGCAACATGTAGTTGCCAACAGATCAATCGCGATTTACGATCAATCCGTGGAGTTGCGACAGCTCCGATATACCGAGGCGGTCGTCCGGCACCGGCACTTCACCCGCGCCGCCCAGGAGCTCCACGTGGCTCAGTCGGCGCTCTCCCAGCAGGTGCGCCGGCTCGAGGCCGAGCTCGGCGCAGACCTGTTCGAGCGGACCAGCCGCAGCGTGGCGCCGACCGAGGCGGGCGAGGCCGTGGCCGCGCGCGCCCGGCGGATCCTCGCGGAGGTCGACGGGATCCGCGGCGAGATCGACGAGCTGCGCGGGCTGGTGCGGGGCCGAGTCTCCGTGGGCGCTCTCCTCCCGGCCGGTCCACTCGACGTGCCCCGGCTGCTGGCGCGCTTCGCCGAGGCATTCCCGGGGATCGAGGTGCGCCTGCGCGAGGGGACGGCCGGCGACATGCTCCGCTACCTCGAGGCCGACGAGGTCGACGCCGCCTTCACCCTCCAGCCGGAGCTTCCCGACGAGCTCGAGTCCGAGCGCATGGGGGAAGAGGAGCTCGTGGCCGCCTTCCCGCCCGGCTCGGCGCCCGACCGCAAGTTCGCGGGAGCGGCAGAGCTCGCGCGCATGCCGGTCGTGACCCCGCGCTCCGACTCGGCGATTGCCCAGGCGGTGGCCGCCTTCTTCGCCCGCGCGGGCGAGCCGCTCCAGGTGTCGCTCGAGAGCGGCGATCCGTTCCTTCTGCGCTGCCTCGTCTCCACCGGCTTCGGCGCCTCGGCGCTGCCGCGCTCGATGATCGAGCGCGACGGCCCGCCCGTGGAGGTGCGCCCGCTGCGGCCCGCCGTCCGGCTGCCGGTGTCGCTCGTGTGGAGGCGCGGCCGCCACCAGGCGCCGGCGGCCAGGGCCTTCATCGACTTCGCGCGGGGAGGCTCGTGAGGAACGCCGCGGCCATCGTCTACGGGCAGATCCTGGTCACGGCGATCGTCGCCACGCTGTCCGAGGACGAGGGCCTGTCCGCCGGCCAGCTGGAGTTCTGGGTGGTGGTGACGATGGGCGTGTTCTGGCTCGCGCACGTGTACGCGGAGGGCTTCGCCCGGCGCCTCGAGCGAGACCGGGACCTCGGGCCGGCGGACCTGCACGAGCTCGCCCGCGACGAGCTGCCCGAGCTCTACCCCGCGCTGCCCGCCGTGCTCGCGCTCGGGCTCGGCTGGGTGGGGGTGCTGTCCACGCACGCGGCGGCGAACCTGGCGATCGGCCTCGGGGTGGCGGCCCTGGCAGCCACCGGATTCGTCGTTGCGCGCCGCTCACGGCTGTCGCCGCGGGCGACCGTGACGGCGGTGGTGGTCAACGCCGCCTTTGGCCTGGCGATCGTGGCGCTGAAGGTCTTTATCGACTAGCCGGGTGCACCACTCGCACCTCGACCCGGGTGGGGCGCGGCGGGCTCGCCATCGAGAGGAAGTCGCGTAGCGGGGCGTGGTGGTCGCAGTAGGGGCAGCCGAGCTGGTGTGCGGGCGAGAGCGGGCCGGGCGGCGGCGATACCGGCGCATCGCAGCGCGCGCAGGCGAGCGTTCCGGTGCCGAGCCGGTCCGTGCGTCGCGGCCGGCGCTCCTCCTCGTGGAGGAAGTTGCGCTCAGGCATCGGCCAGCCCTCTCCGCAGGTCCGCGGCGATCTCGCGCATGGCGGCGACGGGGCTGCGCCCGACGGCGGTGGCGTTGACGAATCCGTGCACCAACCCCCAGTAAACACGTAGCGAGACCGGAACTCCGGCTTCCTCGAGGCGCTCCGCGTAGGCGATGCCCTCGTCGCGGAGCGGATCGAAGCCCGCCACCGCCACGCAGGCGGGCGCGACTCCGCCGAGGTCGTCGGCAAGGAGCGGGGACGCGCGCGGGTCGTGGGCATCCCCGTCAGCCTCGAGGAAGCGCTCGCGGTACCAGTCCATGTCGGCTTCGGTGAGGAAGAAGCCCTCGTGGAACAGGCGGTACGACCGGCTCTTCCGCGACCAGTCGGTGACCGGGTAGATCAGGAGCTGGAAGGCCGGCGCAGGCCTCTCCTCGCGGGCGAGCAGGGCCAGCGAGGCGGCGAGGTTGCCGCCGGCGCTGTCGCCGCCGACGGCGATCCTCGCCGGATCGGCGCCCAGGTGCTCGGCCTCCCGGACGGCGAAGCGGAACGCCTCGAGCCCGTCCTCGACCGGAACCGGGAAAGGGTGCTCGGGCGCCATCCGGTAGTCCACCGAGAGCACCCGCAGCGCCGCCTCGCGAGCGAGAAAACGGCAGGCGGAGTCATGCGTGTCGAGGTCGCCGCAGACGAAGCCGCCGCCGTGGAAGTAGACGAGCAGGGGCGAGGGCTCGCCGACCCCCGGCGGCACGTAGAGCCGGGCCGGCAGGCCGCCGGCGGTAAGGTCCTCGACGGCGCTCATCGGCAGCGGCGTCCCGGGGGCGACGAGAGCGGCATTCGCGCGCGTCGTCTGCCGCGCCTCCTCCACGGTCCCCTTGTCGAGCGAGTGCTCTCCGACGAGGGCGAAGGCACGCAGGAGCAGCTGGACCTCGGGCTCGAGGACCTGCCCGTCGAGCCGCAGCGGCCGCCCGCCGGCGAGCAGGAGCTGGACTGGGGCGGGGAGCGCAGCGAGCAGCCGCACACCCGCCCGGGCCGCGCGGACCTTCGTGCTCATCTCAGCGCTGAGCGTACGACCCGGCTTCGGTACGCGAGTCCGACACGGCGTCCTTCGTCCGGCCGTGGGAGTGCTCGTAGCCGGCGGCCTGCACCCGGGGACGGTCGGAGTACTCGCCCTGCCGGTCGAGCGTGTGGCCGCGGCTCTCGAGCTCGGCCAGCACCGCGGGGTCGATCCGGCCGTCCTCGACGATCAGCGGGCCGCCGGGCTCGCCCTGGGCGTCGATCCGCTCCGCGTCCACTGCGTGGGCGAGGTCGAGGCCGTACTCGATCCTGTTCAGCACCGAGAAGAAGGCGCCCATGATGATCCGGGATCCGCCGGCGCCGCCCGTGACGTCGATCGGGCGCCCGTTCTCCACCGCGATCATCGGGCTCATAGACGAGCGCGGCCGCTTCCCCGCCAGTGCCTCGTTCGCCGTGCCGGGATCGCCGAAATCGGTCATCTCGTTGTTCAGCAGGAAGCCGGTGCCGGGAGCGACGACGGTCGAGCCGAACTCCTGCTCGATCGTGCAGGTGAGCGAGACCGCGTTGCCGCCCTTGTCGATCACCGCGATCTGGGTGGTCGAGCCCTTCTCCGTGTTCGCTTCGCCCGGCCCGTAGCTGCCCGCCTGGTCCGGGTCGATCAGCGCGCGGCGCTGCGCCGCGTAGCGCTTCGAGATCAGCGTCCGGGTGGGCACGTCGACGAAGTCCGAATCGCCCACGTACTCGTTGCGGTCGGCCCAGGCGAGCTTCTGCGCCTCGGCGATCTGGTGCAGGGCGTCGGCGGAGGACTGGCCCTCGCCGCGCAGGTCGAAGCCCTCGAGGATGTTGAGCATCTCGATCACGGCGATTCCGCCCGACGTGGGTGGCGGCATCGCCACGATCCCGCGCCCGCGGAACGAGCCGCGCAGCGGCCGCCGCCACTTGGCGCGGTAGGAGGCAAGGTCGCGGCGGGTCATCACGGCGGCGTCGCCGGGGATCGGGTTCGCCGCGGCCCGCCTCATGTCGGCCACGATCCGCCGCGCGATCGGGCCGTCGTAGAAGGCCTTCGTCCCCTCGCGGCGGATGAGATGCAGCGTCCGGGCGAGACGCGGCTGCCTGAGCACCGAACCGGCGGGGTACGGCGTCTGCCCGTCGACCAGGTACTGGCGGGCGGCGGTGGGGAAGAGCTTGAGCCGATCCGCGTTCTCCTCCATCGACTTCGACAGCGCCGGTGTGACGACCACGCCCCGGCGCGCCATCCGCTCGGCGGGCCGGATCGCGCGCGACAGGCTGATCGTTCCGAAGCGCCGCAGCGCCGCGCGCATGCCCGCCAGGGTGCCCGGCACCCCGACGGTGAGGTGGCCGGTGAAGGTCTTGTGCAGGCCCGGCCCCTGAAGCGTCTGCGGCGTGAACGCGGCTGGCGCGGTCTCGCGGAAGTCGAGGGCGGCAGTGCGCCCGCGCCGGCTGCGATAGACCAGGAAGCCGCCGCCGCCGATCCCGCAGGACTGCGGCCGCGCGGCGTTGAGGGCGAAGACGGTGGAGACGGCGGCGTCGACCGCGTTGCCGCCGCGCTCGAGGACCCGGCGGCCGACGCGGCCGGCCGCGGGAGATTCCGTGGCCACCACACCCCGCTGCCCGGTGACGGCCGGACGGAACTTCGAGCCCTGCTTGGCGTCGGCCGTGCCGAGCCCACCCAGCAGGGCAAGCGCCAGGACACAGGGAACTACAGCGAAGCGCCTCACATAGGCGGGCTACCCGGGTGCCGAGCCGCGCAAAACGGCGTCGTAGACGGCATCGCTGGGGGCGCGCATCGGCTAGCCGCCCCCGGAACGCCCCGTTCGATCGTGGTGAGCCGGCGAGGAGCCCGTCAGGCAAGGAAGCAGGGAGCGACGCCTGCTCTGCAGGCGAGCGACCGATGACGCCGCCTGACGATGCTCCGCAGGCGGCTCAGCCGATCGAGTCGACCATCTCGAGCTGGATCAGGCGGTTCAACTCGACGGCGTACTCCATCGGCAGCTCCTTCGTGACCGGCTCGATGAAGCCGTTCACGATCATCGAGGCTGCTTCGGCCTCGGTGAGCCCGCGGGACTGCAGGTAGAAGAGCTGCTCGTCGGAGATCTTGCCGACCACGGCCTCGTGGGCCACGGTGAC
>DASXBA010000007.1:0-80869 GCA_036406475.1 Thermoleophilaceae bacterium
TGCGAGGGAACCACGGCCACCCGGTCACCTCCGCGTACAGCTCATTCGCGAGTTCGGCCGCGAGCCGGTAGGCGACAAGTTCACGAAACCCGCTCGGAGCCACAAGAGGTAAAGCGCCTCACAGGAAACCCTCGCCCCTACCACCTACCACCTACCACCTACCACCTACCACCTACGACCTACGACCTGCTCAGGGCCTCGCCCCCACGTACGCCTGACTCTCATGCGCGTACTCCGAGCCCTCGACGTCGAGGACCGGTAGGCGCTCGTCGAGCCAGTCCGGCAGCCACCAGGTGGTCAGGCCGAAGAGGCGCATCGTCGCCGGCAGCAGGACGAGGCGGACGATCGTCGCGTCGATCAGGACGGCCGTGGCCAGGCCCACGCCGAACTGCTTGAGGATCACGAAATCGGAGACGGCGAAGGCGGTGAAGACCGCGATCATGATCGCCGCCGCGCCGGTGACCACCTTGGCGGTCTTCGAGATCCCGAACTCGATCGCCGAGTCGTTCGACTGCGTGCGGACGAACTCCTCGCGCATCCGGGTCAAGAGGAAGACCTGGTAGTCGATCGAGAGCGCGAAGCAGATCGTGAAGATGCTCGCGACCGAGAGCACGTCGAGCGCGCCCGCCCCTCCGAGCGGCGGGTTGTCACCCACGAAGAGCAGGGAAAGCACGCCGAACGCGGCCGCGACCGTGAGCAGGTTGAGGATCACCGCGATCGCCGGAAGGAACAGGGAGCGCAGGATCAGCACGAGCGCGAGGTAGGTGACGAGGGCGATCATCGCCACGAGCAGAGGCAGCCGGCCGGAGGTGATCTTGTCGTACTCGACCTCCTTGCCGGCACTGCCGCCCACGGCCGCCTCTAGGCCGCTCCGCTTTTCGAACTGGTGCGTGTCGCTCTCGATCTGGTCGATCAGCTTGGTGGTCTTGGGGTCGTTGATCGGGACGTTCGGGAGGATCGAGATCCGGCCGACCTCGCCGCCGCCCGTGTCGGAGTCGACCAGGAAGGTCGAGGCGTCCCGGTCGAGCGCGTGGGCTCCGTCGAGCGCGGCCACCTGGGTGTAGCCGGACTTGAAGAAGCCCGGCGACTGCTTGTCGAGCTGGTCCAGGGCGCGGAGCGGCCGGAAGGGGCCCTTGCGCTCGCGGAGCTGGTCCGCGCGCGTGGCCGCCTCACCCTGGCCCGAAGCCAGGCCGGACTCGAGCGGCGCGGACTGGTCGTGGCCGGAGGCGAGTCCGTTGGCGAGGTCGCTCGAGCCGCTCCGTATCCGCTGAAGGCCGCGGCGCAGCTCCTCCGAGCCAGCGGCCAGCCGGTTGAGGCCGCGCTCGAGCCGGGACGTGCCGGCCTCGAGCCGGACGATCCCCGAGTGGAGCTCCTGCGCGCCGGCGGCCAGCCGCCTCGCGCCCGCCGCGGCCTCGCGCGCGCCTGCGGCTATCCGCGTGGCGCCGTTGGCCGCCTGGCCCGCCTGGTTCGCGGCCTGCGCGATCGAGCTGTCGAGGCCGTTGTAGCCCGGCGCCACGCCGCCGCCGGTGAGCGGGTTTCGCCCGGTGGCCGCGCCGAGCGCGGTGCCGATCTGCTGCAGCGCCTGGGCGAACAGCGGGTCGGTCTTGCCGATCGTCATCCGGTTGAGCGTGTTGAAGGCGGCCTGCGTCTGGTCCTCGGTGGTGCGCGCGGGCACGCGAAGAGCGTTGAGCTGGATCTGGCCCTGGCGCAGCCCGCCCGCGAGCCTGTCGGCGCCCGGCGCGAGCTGGGTGTTGAGCTGGTCGCTCAGCTGCTGATTTCCCGCGGCGAGCTGGGCGGACCCGACCCGCGCCTGGTCGGCACCCGAGGTGAGCGAGCCGGCGCCGTTGGCGGCCTGCCGGTTGCCCGAGGCGAGCTGGTCGGCGCCCCCGCTGGCGTCGGCCGAGCCGGACTCGAGCCGGCGCGCGCCGAAGACGGCGGTGAGCAGCCCGCGGCGGAGGTCGTGGACGCCGTTTGCGCCCTCTGCCAGCTGGCGCGCCGCGCCGTCGAGATCGCGCTGGCCCTTCCGCAGGTCGCGCCTGGCGTTTTTCACCGACTTGGGCGCGTCGCGGATCGCCTTTGTCTGCTCGCCCACGGTGGCCGGCCCGAAGGCGGCGCTCACGTTCGGGACGTGCCTGAGCCGCTCCTCGAGGCGGGAGATCTGCCCGAGGTCGCCGGGATCGAGCACGGCGCCGCGCGGGGCCTTGATGGCCACCTCGACCGTGGGCCCGAAACCGGCGGCCCGGACCGCGTCGTAGTCCTTGAGCCCGACGCTGCCCTCGGGCAGCTGCCGCGGGTCCGGGGGGATCATCTCCATGGCGCCGACCGGCGACGCGATCACCAGGAGCAGGGCGATGACGATCGCTGCCGCCAGCGCCGGCCGCCTTGCCACCCGGCCGACGAGGCCGGTGAAGATGCTCTCGTCGCGGCCCTTGCCGCCGAACGACCACTTGTTGATGTTGTGCCCCAGCAGCCGCACGGCGGCCGGGGTCACGAGCGCCGCGCCGATCATGCTCAGCACCGCCGAGACGATCGCCCCGACCGCCGAGGACAGCAGCACGCTGCCCGGCGACAAGAAGAACGAGACGAGCATGATCGCGACCAGCACGCTTCCGGCGAAGACCGCGGTCCGGCCCGCGGTGTTGGCGGCGAGCGACGCCGCCTGTCTCGGGGCTAAGCCGCCGTCGAGCGCTTCTCGAAAGCGCGTGATGATCAGCAGCGAGTAGTCGACCCCGAGCGCCAGCCCCATGCCCGACGCGAGGCTCAGCGCGATCGCGTCGAGCGCCGCGAAGTCGAGGATGATCGAGATGATCCCGAACGACGCGAACACGGTCAGCTGGCCCATCAGGAGCGGGATCGCTGCCGCGATCGGGGATCTGAAGACGAGCAGTAGGACGATGATCAGCACCGGCGCCGCGATCAGCTCGGCCTTGTGGGCGCCGTCGGTCGTCGCCTCGTTCAGCTCCTTGCCGATCGGCGCCTCGCCGGAGATGTGCGCGGTCACCGGTGCGCGCACCCGCGATTCCACGAAACGCTCGAGCGGCGGCACGATCGTGCTCCGGGTCTCGCCCTTCGGGATCCGCACGTCGAGCGCGATGACAGCCGTCTCCGGCTTGGGCCGAAGCTGTCCCGAGTCCTTGCCGACGCTCCACGGCGAGAGCGCGCGCGTGTCCGGCCGAAGGGCGAGGTCGCGCGCCAGCCGGGGGCCCTGGCGGTCGATCGCCCGCCGCGGGCCGTCGAGCACGATGACCGCGTCCTCGCCGTAATGCCCGTGGCGGATCTTGTCCCAGTGGGCGGCCTCGGTCCCGGGGACGAGCAGCTGCGTGGGCAGGACCTTGCTCTCGACCCCCTTCCCGATCAGGCCGAGGACGACCGCGACGATCGCCCATGTGACAAGGACGAGAACCGGTCGCCTGATTGCGAAACGCGCTACGCGGCTCATGGGTCCCCCAGGGCGGGCCAGCATATTGGGGTAGCGGGGCCGCGCGCGCCGGCGGCTATCATCGCCGCCGTGGACAGGGGTCGCCCGGTTTGAACCAGCTCCAGAGCGACACGGTCGCCACGCTGCTGGCGGGCCATGAGTGGTTCGCAGGCCTCGACGACGCCGAGCTCACCCGCCTGGCCGAGAAGGCCGAGACCGTCTACTGGGAGACGGGCGCCGTGGTCTTCGAGGAGGGCGACCGCGGCGACGAGTGCTACGTCCTGCACAGCGGGGCGGTCAAGATCCTCCGCCGCTTCCCCGACGGCCGGCGCATCACGCTCGCGCGCCTCGGGCCGGGCAGCGTGGTGGGCGAGCTCGCGCTCTTCAACGGCGAGCGCCGCTCCGCCACCGTCGAGGCGGTCGAGGCCACGCTGGCCGTGGCGCTGGCGGGCGAGGACGTGATGGCGATCCTGAAGCGGGATCCGGAGGCGGCCATCAGCGTGGCGGTCGGCCTGGCCGATCGCCTTCGTGCCGCCAACGAGCGCATGTTCGAACACGCCCTGGCCACGGTCACCGGCCGCGTGGCCGCCACCCTGCTCGGCCAGGTCGAGGCGAGGCAGGCGCAGGGTGCGGGCGACCGCAACGTCGAGCTGATCGGCACCCCGACCGACATCGCCCGCCTGGCCGGCGCCCCGCGGGAGCAGGCGACCCGAGTCATGCACTGGCTCGAGAACGAGGGCGTCATCACCATGAAGCGCGGTAAGACCGTGGTGCACGATCCCGCCGCGCTCAGTCGCTACCTGGGCTAGCACCGCCCCGGCCGCTCAGAACCCGACGTGGATGTGGTCCGCGTGGTCCGGCAGGGCGAACGACGGACCGCCCAGCGCGAACAGCGAGATCAGCTCGCTGGGCTGTAGCTCGCGCGGCAGGAGCAGCACGCTCCGGAGCGCGCGCTCGGTGATGCCGCCCGGCTGCTGATGGCCGAACACCGGCACGTTCCCGACCGCGGCGATGTCCACGGCGCGGCCGGAGGAGTGCAGCGACACGTGGCCGGACTTGGTGAGCAGGCTGTGGCCGCTGATCAGGCAGCTCACGGTGATCCCGTGGTGGCGGTGCGCCAGGTAGAGCATCGTGACGAGCACGCGCACGTCCACGCGCCGGCGCTGGATGTCGCCCCAGCCGGCCGGGTAGAGGTTGATGCTGGGGTCGCTCAGCACCCGCTCGCCCAGGCTGCGCTTGACCGCCTCCAGCCCGCGGACGAGGCCCTCGAGCCCGATGGCGCGGTTGTAGTCGGCCAGCGCTCGGACCCGCTCGCTCGGCCTGCCGCGATCGCGCGCCAGGCGGCGCAGGGTGTCCGCCTCGGCCGGGGCGGCACCGGTCTGGCCCCGCGCCCGTAGGCGCGCGAGGACCAGAGGCCAGCTGGCGTCCTCCTCGCGAGAGATCCGCGAGAGCAGGCGGGCGAAGCCGCGGTCGAGGCGCTTGGCCGCTGGCAGCGGGTCGGGCAGCGGCCCGCTCGCGAGGCTCGTGATCGGCACGAGCCGGCTGCGGGCGGCGCCGTGCTGCAGCCGCTTGTGGTGACGCGGGTTCGAGACGCGCGGCGGGGCTGCGCGGCGGCGGCGATGGGCCCGCGGACGGCGCGGGCAATGGTGGCGCCGCCGGCTCCGCTGCGACATGCGGCGCGAGCACTTGCGGCGGGCGCGTGGCTTGGGCGCCGGTGCGGCGGGGGCGGTCGTGGTCGGCGGCGGCGGCGCGGGCACCGTGGCGGTGGGCGGCGGCGGTGGCGGCTTGGGCGCCGGCGTAGTGGGGGTCGTCTGGGTTGGCGGCGGACAGTCCGGGGTCGTGGTCGTAGTCGTCGGGGTGGTGGTGGTGCTCGTCGGCGAGCAGGCATCGCCGTCGGCCCCGGTCGCGGCCAGCGGCAGCCCGACCGAGGCGGCCATCGCCGCCGCGACCACAAGCGAACCCCCTGCCAAGTGCAGACCCCTTATGCGCGCGAATCTACCCACAAGGCGGGCCGTTACTCACTTCCGCCGGCCGAAGCCGCCCGGCTCCGTCCGGCCCCGCTCATACCTTGGCCGGGACGTGCCGCCCTTCAGCTCCCAGGAGGAGGCTCCAGAGGTCGACCCCGACGAGCAGCCGACCCTGGAGTTGCCGGCTCTCAGCGAGCCCCAGCCCGAACAACACAAGGAGGCCGCGTAGGCATGAGCGAGATCGAGGACCGCCTCGCGGACATTCGGAGCCGGGGGCTCTACCGGAGACTCCGCGTCGTCTCCGGCCCGCAGGGCCCGCGGGTCCTGCTCGACGGCACGCCCGTCCTGCTTCTCTGCTCCAACAACTACCTCGGCCTGGCCGACCACCCGAGCGTGCGCGAGGCCGCCGCCGAGGCCGCCATGCGCTACGGGGCGGGCGCCGGCGCCTCGCGGCTGATCTCGGGGAACATGACGATCCACCGCAGGCTCGAGGACCGGCTGCGCGAGTTCCACGGCAGCGAGGCCTGCCTCCTGATCGGCTCGGGCTACCTCGCCAACACCGGCGTGATCTCCACGCTCGCGCACGAGGGCGACGTCGTCTTCTCGGACGCGCTCAACCACGCCTCGATCATCGATGGCTGCCGCCTCGCCAAGGCCGAGACCTTCGTCTATGAGCACGCCGACACCGAGCACCTCGAGTGGGGCCTGCGGCAAGCGGCCGGCCGCGGCTCCCTGATCGTCACGGACGGGCTGTTCTCTATGGACGGCGACGTCGCGCCTATCGAGGAGATCGTGGACCTCGCCTCCCGCTACGACGTGCGCGTGATGGTCGACGAGGCACACGGCATCGGCGCCGTCGGGCCCGGCGGCCGCGGCGTCGTTGCTGCGTCCGGTCTCGAGGACGAGGTCGACGTGATCGTCGGCACCCTGGGCAAGTCGCTTGGCTCCTATGGGGCCTACGTCTGCTGCGACGGGCAGCTGACCAAGTACCTCGTCAACTCCGCCCGCACCCTGATCTTCAGCACGGCGCTCCCGCCCCCGGCCGTGGCGGCGGCCGGCGCCGCGCTGGGGCTTCTCCGCGAGCAGCCGCGACGGGTCGACAAGCTCCAGCGCAACGCCGAGGCCCTGCGCGACGAGCTCGCCCAGCACGGCCTCGCCGCCCCGTCGGAGACGCAGATCGTGCCGCTGCTGGTAGGCGACGCCGACGCCGCCGTCAAGGCGAGCGAGCGGGCGCTCGAGGAGGGCGTGTTCGCCCAGGCCATCCGGCCGCCGACCGTGCCCGAGGGAACGTCGCGGCTGCGGCTCTCGGTGATGGCGTCGCACACCACGTCGGAGCTGCGGGAGGCAGCCCGCACGCTGGCCGCGATCGTCCCGGCCGGCGCCGCCGCTCCCGCCGAGGCGTCCGACTCGCGCGTGTTCGACGCTCTCCGCGACGCCGCCTGAGCCACGCGCGGCCTCTTCGTCACCGGCACCGACACCGGCGTCGGCAAGACCGTCGTCGCCGCGGCGGTCTGCTCCGCGCTCGCCGAGCGCTCTGAGAGCGTCGCCGCGTTCAAGCCGGTAGTCACCGGGCTCGACGAGCCGGTCGAGGAGTGGCCGCGCGATCACGAGCTGCTCGCCGCCGCCACGGGCCAGGAGCCGGCAGAGGTGGCGCCGTACACGTTCGGGCCGCCGGTCTCGCCCCATTACGCCGCCGAGCTCGCGGGCGAGGCGATCGAGCCCGCGCGGCTGGTCGAGCTCGCCCGGGCCCACGAGCTGCTCGTGTGCGAGGGGGTCGGGGGGTTCCTCGTACCGCTGACGCCCGGCTACCTGATCCGCGATCTCGCGATCGACCTCGGACTACCGGTGCTCGTCGCGGCCCGGACGGGCCTCGGGACGATCAACCACACGCTGCTCACGGTCGAGTCGGCGCGCGCCGCCGGCCTCGACGTGGCCGGCGTGGTGATGACCCCCTGGCCCGACGAGCCCGAGCCGATCGAGGTCTCGAACCGCGCCACGGTCGAGCGGCTGGCCGAGGTACCCGTCGCTTCCCTGCCGGCCACCGATCCGGACTCCCTGGCGGCGGCCGGAGCAGGGCTGCCGCTGGACGAGTGGCTCTAAGCTCGCCCGAGTGGCAGAGGAGGAGCGCCACCACCTGATCGTCAAGCTGCACGAGCGCCGGCTACGCCACCGCGAGCGCGGCCTCGTCAAGCGCGCCGCCGTCGTGGTCGGCGGCTTCTTCCTCGTCCTCTTCGGGATCGTCATGTCCGCGCCCGGCGTGCCGGGTCCGGGCATAGCGACGATCCTGCTCGGCCTGACCCTCCTCGCCCTCGAGTTCGACCGCGCCGAGCGCATGCTCGAGCGGACGATCCTCTGGGCCGAGGCGGCCCGGGAGCGCGCCGAGCACTCGACGCCACGCCAGCGGGCGCTCACGGCGGCGATCCTGACGCTCGCCGTCGTCGCGCTAGTCGTCGGGGCGCTGCTCTGGGACATCCCGCTGCTACCCGTCTAGACGCAACGGCCTCCAGGGCATACGGTGGAGTGTCGGATGCGCTCGGGACTCGCCTCGCTCGCGCTGGTCCTCGGCTCGCTGGCGCTCACTTCCACCGCGCTCGGGGCCGACGATCCCTACTGGACCAACCCCTACCGGCTCTACTCGCACACCTATGCGTTCGGCCAGGCGCCGGCGTTCATGCCCGACGGCCGCGTCGTGGTCGGCAAGGACTTCAAGACCGGTGACGGCATCCAGGTCTACATCTCGCGCAAGGACGGCTCCGGCCGCCGCTGCCTCACCTGCAACCTGCCCGCGCCGAACAACGTCCCGGTGCCGCGGCCGCAGGGGGACTGGATCCTCTTCCACTCCTGGCGCGGCCATCACCTGACGATCGGCTCGCCCGGCTATGGCGGAATGGGCTCGGCGCTCTACGCCATCAGACCCGACGGCTCCGGCCTCACCCAGCTCACCGGCAGCGACGCCGCCCACGGGGCCGGCGAGGGCGAGGACGACTACCACGCCTACTTCTCGCCGGACGGGCGGCAGGTGGTCTACACGCACCTGAACTGGAACTTCATCACCGACAACGGCCAGGGCAAGTGGGACGTGCGCGTGGCCGACTTCGGCTTCGACTCGAAGGGGCGGCCGCGGCTCAGCCACACCCGCGTCGTCCGGCCCGCGAACGGCCACTGGTACGAGACCCAGTGGTGGGCGCCCGACGGCAGCGGCTTCCTCTACACCGAGACGTTCGACACGGCCGAGAACCCGGAGCTCTTCTACTGCCGCCTGACGGCGAAGGGCTGCGCCACGAGGCAGCTCACCCACAACACCGCCTGGGACGAGCAGGCCATCTTCACGCCCGACATGAAGAACGTGATCTTCATGTCGAGCCGCGACCACCCCGGCTTCTTCAACACCTTCTCGGCGACAGCCGCCACGGCGGGCCTCAGCACGAGCGAGGACTACCTGCTGATCCTGCCCGTGTTCGAGGCGGGCTTCCTCCAGCCGGTGGCCGAGGAGGCGACCGACCTCTACGAGCTGAACATGCGAAGCGGCGCCACCCGCCGGCTCACCGGACCGGCCGACGGCGACAAGGGCTGGATCGTGCCCGAGTTCACCTGGGAGCCGGGACGGGCCCGGCTCTGGTTCACCGAGAACAAGTTCCAGGAGGGCACGCGGGTGCCGCTGCCCGTCAACCCGGTCGATCAGCTCGAGCGAACCGCCACGCTGCTGGAGCACCCGCCAACGCCCGAGGCCCAGCACGTCACCGCCCTCGACGTGGTTCTGCCGCTCGAGCAGCGCACACGCATCCTCGACTTCGGCCGGGCCCCGGCCGCGAGCGGCTGCCTCGCCCGCCGCTCGCCGATCGGCCCGCGCAACATCGGCCGCATCCGCATCGGGCGCACGCGGCGCCAGCTGCTGGCACGCGCGCCGGGCCCGCGCAAGCGCACCGCTCGTTCCTGGCGCTGGTGCGTCAAGCGCTCCCGCGGAAGCGTCCGTGCCGCCTTCAGCCGCGGCGGCAAGGTGGCGCTGGTGGTCACTACGGCCCACGCGCACGGCAACCGCGGCGTGCGCCCGGGCGTCTCGTCGCGCCGCCTGGCGCGCGCCTACCCCAACCGCCGCAAGCTCGGCCGCGGTCTCTTCCGCGCCCGCCGCGGCAGCCCGCGCGTCTTCGGCGTGAGCGGCGGCCGCGTCCGCTTCATCGCGGTGATCCCGCGCAGCCTCCAGCACAAGAAGCGGACGATGCACCGTTACCTGCGGCTGGCGGGAGTGCCCTAAGCGGGCGTCTCCGCCTTCTTGCGCTCGCGCTCGGCCTCGCGCAGCTCGATCCGGCGGATCTTGCCCGTGAGCGTCTTGGGCAGGTCGTCCACGAACTCGATCTCGCGCGGGTAGGCGTAGGCGGAGTGGCGCTCGCGGACGAACGCCTTGATCTCGGTCGCCAGGTCGTCGGATCCGGTGTGTCCCTCTGCGAGCACGATGAACGCCTTGACGATGTCGCCGCGCTTCGCGTCGGGTGAGGCCACCGCGGCCGCCTCCTTGACCGCCGCGTGCTCGACGCAGGCCGACTCCACCTCGAACGGTCCGATCCGGTAGCCGGCCGAGATGATCACGTCGTCGGCGCGGCCCGAGTACCAGACGTAGCCGTCCTGATCGACCTCGGCGGCGTCCCCCGTGTGGAACCAGTCGCCGCCGAAGACCTCCTCCGTGTCCTCCGGCCGGTTCCAGTAGCCGATCGGGTAGTGCGGGTTGGAGCGGGCCTTGAGACAGATCTCACCGCGCTCGCCCGGCGGGAGCGGCTTCTCGTCCTCGTCGAGCACCGCCACCTCCCAGCCGGGCATCGGCAGGCCCATCGACCCCTCGCGCACCTCGACCGTGGGGAAGTTCCCGCAGAGCGGATAGCTCTCGGTCAGACCGTAGAAGTCGAGCACGGTGACCCCGAACTGCTCGCGGAACCAGCGGATCACCTCGGGGTTGAGGGGCTCGCCGGCCGAGCAGGTGATCCGCAGCTTGTCGAGCGGGTAGCGCTTGCCCGCGTCGGCCACGCCGGTCATCGCGCGCAGTGCGGTGGGCGTGGTGAACATGTTCTCCACGCCGTGCTTCGAAAGGAAGCGCAGATGCTCCTCGGGCTCGTAGCCGCCCTTGCGCGCCTGCACGAGCGCCACCGCGCCGTAGCGCCACGGGCCGAGCAGCGGGCAGATCCCCGCCGCCCATGCCCACTCGCCCGAGCCATGGAAGAGCTCGCCGTCCCGGACGTCGTGGCAGAACTCGAACTCCTCGTGCGCGAGCAGGTAGCGGTGCGCGTGGAGGATGCCCTTGGCCTTGCCCGTCGTGCCGGAGGAGTAGTAGAGCTGGGCCGGGTCGTCGGCGGCCGTGTCGACCACCTCGTAATCGGCGGAGGCCTGCTCGAGCTCGTCCATCAGGCCGTCGTCGAGGACCAGCACCTCCGGCCCCTCCGGAATCCGCGAGCGGTTGGCGGAGTCGGTCACGACCACCGAGGCGCCCGAGTCGCTCAGCCGGTGCTCGATGCCCTCGTCGCCGTAGAGGACGGACAGCGACAGCAGGATCGCCGCCCGCTTGTAGGTGCCGATGAAGACGGCCGCGGTCTCCGGCAGCGACGGCAGGAGGGTGGCGACCCGGTCGCCGCGCTCCACGCCATGCGCCTCGAGCACGCCCGCGAACTTGTTCGACAGGTCCTGGAGCTCGCCAAAGCTCACCCGCCGCTCGTTGCCCTGCCAGTCTTCCCAGACCATCGCGAGGCGGTCGCGCTCGTGCTTGTCGCAGACGTCGCGCGCGATGTTGTAGCGCTCGGGGACGTCCCAGCTGTGGTCGGCCAGCATCTCCTCGTAGCTGCCGACGTGGTACTTGCGGAAGCTCATCTCTCCTCCCAGTTCCGACCTGGCCCGGGGCTAGTGTCGCACTACTTCATGGATCTCCAATCCGCGGACCGCGCACACCTCTGGCATCCGTTCACGCAGCAGCGCGGTTGGGAGGGGGAGGACGCGCCGATCGTCGAACGCGCGGAGGGCACCGACCTCTTCGACGTCGAGGGCAACCGCTACATCGACGGCGTCTCCTCGCTCTGGTGCAACGTCCACGGCCACCGTCATCCCCGGATCGACGCCGCCGTGCGCGACCAGCTCGACCGCGTGGCCCACTCGACGATGCTCGGGCTCAGCCATCCGCCCGCCATCGAGCTGGCGCGGCGGCTGGTGGAGATCGCCCCGCCCGGGCTCACGCGGGTCTTCTACTCGGACTCCGGCTCAACGGCCGCAGAGATCGCGCTCAAGATGGCCTACCAGTACTGGCATCAGCGCGGCGAGCGGCGAACCGGCTTCATCGCCCTGCGTGACGCCTACCACGGCGACACGATCGGGTCGGTGTCCGTCGGCGGGATCGAGCTCTTCCACTCGCTCTACCGGCCACTCCTGTTCGACACGCTCAAGGCCGAGCCCGGGGATCTCGACTACATGGAGCATCTGCTCTCCGAGCACGCCGGCTCAATCGCCGCCGTGATCATGGAGCCGCTCGTACAGGGCGCCGCGGGGATGCTCGTCCACCCTGACGGCTATCTGCGCGGCGTCCGCGAGCTCTGCGACCGGTTCGGAGTGCTGCTGATCCTCGACGAGGTGGCCACGGGCTTCGGCCGGACGGGCACGATGTTCGCCTGCCAGAACGAGGGCGTCGCTCCGGACCTCATGTGCCTGGCCAAGGGCCTCACCGGCGGCTACATGCCGCTCGCCGCGACGCTCGCGAGCGAGGAGATCTACGAGGGCTTCCTCGGGGAGTTCGAGGAGTTCAAGACCTTCTTCCACGGCCACACCTACACGGGCAACCCGCTCGCCTGCGCGGCGGCGCTCGCCACGCTCGACGTCTTCGAGGAGGAGCGGACACTCGAGCGGCTCGCGCCGAAGATCGCGCTGCTCGCCTCGCTGCTCGAGCCGCTCTCGGACCAGCCTGCCGTGGCCGAGATCCGCCGCTGCGGGTTCATGACCGGCATCCAGCTGGCCGACTTCCCCCTCGACGCCCGCATGGGCCACCGGGTGACGCTCGAGGCCCGCGCTCGCGGAGCGATCATCCGCCCGCTCGGCGACGTCGTGGTCTTGATGCCGCCGCTCTCGATCTCCGACGACGACCTGCGCCGCCTGGTGGAGATCACGGCCGAGGCGATCGACGCGGCCACGGGCGCGGCCGAACTGCGCCGAGCGGCCTGAATCGTCGCTTCCCCGTTACCCAGCGTCCACAGCCGTCGCGGGCGGCATGGGACAATCGCCCGGTGCGCACGCGCGAACTACTCCGGCGTATCGACTCCTCGCTCGACAGGGTCGACGAGTCGCTGGTGCGCAACAGCGAGGCGCTCGACCGAAACGAGCGAGCCTTTGCAGATCTGCGGCACTTCACCCGTGACCAGATGCGGCGAATGGAGATCGTGACGGACCGCCAGGTTCGAGCTCTGGAGGCCGTCGAACGCCGGCTCGACAAGGTCAACCGAACGGTCGACGATCACCGCGACGAGAGCCGGGCGATCATGCAGGCACTGCTGCGCATGATCGACAGACTTGAGGGAGGCGGCTCCGCGGCCTCGGCATAGCGCGTGGTCTCGGCGCTGCAACGTGCGGCCTGACGCTGGGCACCGGGCGATTGGCATTTCCAGAGCCCAGGGCCTAGAGCCCAGGACCAGTCAGCCCTCGTGCGGCTCGAAATCCCGCTTCCGGGCCCCGCACACCGGGCAGAACCAGTCGTCCGGGATGTCCTCGAACGCGGTGCCGGGCGGGATGCCGCCGTCGGGGTCGCCCTCGTCGGGGTCGTAGATGAACCCGCACGAGGTGCAGATGTAGAGCTGCTTTGTGGCGGTGTCTTCCACGGCGCGGGAAGCCTAGCCGGGTAGGCTCCGGCTGTGCCCGACGACCGCCCTGCGCCCGGGGAGGAGCTCAACCGGGGAGAGGTCACGGAGGCGCGCCCGGCGGCGTCACTGATCCTCCTGCGCGAGGGGGCGGACGGCCCCGAGGTGCTGCTCGTGGAGCGGAACCAGGAGCAGCGGTTCATGGGCGGGGCCTGGGTCTTTCCCGGCGGAGCGGTGGACGGGGATGCCGAGGGGCCGCAGGGAGCGGCCCGCCGGGAGCTCGAGGAGGAGGCCGCCATCCGGCTGCCCGAGGGGACGCCGATCGAGTCGTTCTCGCGCTGGATCACCCCGGCGCAGGTCAAGGTCAGGTTCGACACCTGGTTCTTCGTGGCCGCGGCGCCGGAGGGCGCCGAGGCGACGCCCGACGGCAGCGAGTGCACGGGCGCGCGCTGGATCCGCCCCGGCGACGCGCTCGAGGCCGGCCGCCGCGACGAGCTGATGCTGGTCTTCCCCACGATCAAGCACCTGGAGCAGCTCGCCGAGTTCGGCTCGGTGGCGGAGGCGCTCGACGCGGCGCGCAGCCGGAGAGTGATGCCGGTCGAGCCGCGGGTACTCGAGGAGGGCGGCATCGCGCGGGTGGTTCTCCCGGGCGAGCCCGGCTACGAGGAGTGAGGTAGAAAACGCACATGCCGAGCGACGGGCTGACCGTGGCGGTGACCGGCCCCACCGGCGACCTTGGCATCGCCATCGTCGACGCGCTCGAGCGAGCGCGTCGAGTGGGGAGCGTCGTTGGCATGGCAAGGCGCCCGTTCGACCCGGGCGAGCACGGCTGGAAGAAGACCGAGTACCGCCAGGGCGACGTGACCGACGAGAAGAGCGTCAAGGACCTGGTCAAGGGCGCCGACGTGACGATCCACCTCGCCTTCGCGATCCTCAGCGCGGGCAAGGCGACCAAGCAGCTGAACGTCGACGGCTCGCGCAACGTCTTCAAGGCGTCCGCTGACGCCGGCGTGGAGCGGATCCTCTACGCGTCGAGCGTCGCCGCCTACGGCTTCCACGACGACAACCCCAACTGGCTCACCGAGGACGTGCCGGCCCGGGGCTCGGCCGAGCATCACTACTCGCAGCAGAAGGCCGAGGTCGAGAAGGTGCTCGACGAGGTGCTCAAGCGGCGGAGGAAGACCGTGGCCTACCGCTTCCGCCCCTGCATCGTCTCTGGGCCGCGGGCGCAGACGCTGCTGGAGGAGATCCCCTACTACCGCCTCTCCGACGCCATGCCGGACGCCGTCCGCGGCCTGCTCTCGGCGATGCCGGTCCTAAAGCCGGTCATCCCCGACACCGGCACGCCCTTCCAGCTCGTGCACGAGGACGACGTGGCCTCCGCGTTCATGGCCGGCGTCGCCGGCAAGGGGGAGCCCGGGCCCTACAACCTCGCCGGCGGCGGAACGCTCAAGATGAGCGACCTCGCCGACGCGCTCGGCTGGTACTCCGTGCCCATCCCCGGGGCGGCGGTGGAGGCCGCCGCGGAGCTCGTGACACGTGTGCCAATCGCGCCGGAGTCGGTCGCCTGGCTGCACTCCCTGCGCAAGCCGGTGCTGATGAAGACCGACCGCGCCCGCAAGCAGCTCGGCTGGAGGCCCAAATACGGCGGGAAGGCCACTCTGAAGGCGATGATCGAGGCGCGACGCGCCGAGCCCTCAGAACGGTGATTGCCTTTCGTTCGATGGGGTAGACATGAAGTGACGAGATGGATCGAGTCACATGCCCACAATGCAACTACACAGTGGGCCTGGGAATGGCATGCGAACCCGGCCGTTGCCCACGATGCGATCTCCCGCTGATGCTCACATGCGAGTTCCGGGCACTGACGCCCGATGACCTCGAGGCCGAGGTGGAACGTCAGCTCGAGCTGGAGCGGGATCGCGTCAAGGTTCCGCTGATCTAGAGGGCGCGCCTGTACAGCTCGGCGTAGTCCTCCTCGGAGGGCTCGCGCGGATTGAGCAGCGTGGTGCCGTCGCCCATGGCCCCCTCCACGAGGGCGGGAATTCCGTCCTCCGGTACCCCGACCTGTGACAGCCGCGTCGGCAGGCCCAGCCGCTCGACCATGCCGGCGACGTGGTCGGCGAGCGCATCGGGCCCGTCGAGGTCGAAGACGTCGGCGACTTCGCGGTAGCGGTCCGCGATGTCGGCGCCGCCCTCCGCGTTGAAGCGGATGACGTGCGGCAGGTGGATCGCGTTGGCCACGCCGTGGGGGACGCCGAAGCGCCCGCCGGCGGAATGCGACATCGCGTGCACGGACCCGAGCGAGATCGTGATCGCGATCGAGGCCGCCACGAGCATGCTGCCCCGGGCGTCGTCGTCCTCGGGCGTCTCGACGGCGCGCTCGAGGTTGTCGCGGATCATCCGCAGCGCCTGGAGCGAGCGGCCGTCCTGGTGCGGGTTCCAGTCGACCGAGACGTAGCCCTCGATCGCGTGGGTCATCGCGTCCATTCCGGTGGCGGCGGCGACCGCCGGCGGCAGGGTCCGCGTGGACTCCGGGTCGAGGATCGCCAGGCGCGGGAAGAGCGGGAAGTCCGCGATCTCGAGCTTCATCTTCTGCTCGGGGTCCTTGATGACCGCGGCCATCGAGACCTCGGAGCCGGTCCCCGCCGTCGTCGGGATGCAGGCGAGCGGTGCTACTGGAAGCGGCCGGCCCATTCCGTCGTCCTCGCGCGGCATGAGCAGGAAGCCCTCCTGCTCGAGAGCGGTGCCGCCGTGGGTGAAGACCGCGTCGGCGACCTTGGCCGTGTCCATCACCGAGCCGCCGCCGACGGCGAGGAAGGAGTCGGCGCCGGCCTCCTTGGCGGCCGCGGCGCAGCGCTCCACGACTTCCGTGGACGAGTCCTGCGGCACGTCGTCGAAGACGCCCGCCAGCTCGAGGCCTCCGTCGGCGACGCCGGCCTCGACCTTCTCGATCAGGCCGGTCCCGCGGATCACCTTGTCGGTAACCAGGAAGACGCGGTGGGCGCCCTCCTTCATGAACTCGAAGCCGGTCGAGCCGAGCAGGTCGCTGCCTGCGATCACGCGCGTCGTCGAGGCGTACTGGAAGAAGTCCTTGAAGCCCGCCATCTGACGGGCGTTTGGGTCCGCCGCTGCCGCCTCCATCAGGCCGCTTCGAGGAGATCCTTGCGGTCGGACTGCTCGAGCATCGCCTTGTAGCGCGGGAAGATCGGCTTGGTCAGCGGCACGAGCTTGAGGATCTTCGCCACCGGGCCCTTGGCCTTCATCTGGCCGCGCGCGAGCGCGACGGTCACGTTGACCTTGCCGAGCCAGAACCTGTGGGCGGTGTCGGCCTCCATGGACATGACCACCTCGGGTTCGAGGTCGGTGGGACCGCAGTCGACCTGGCCGTCCTCCCCCTCGATCAGCTTGACCGTGATCGTCGACTCGGGCTCCCGGTACTGGTACTGGACGATCGTGTTGGCCTTGCGGAACTTCGGCGCCAGCTCCTCATCCTCGGCGAGGTCCTCGAACAGCTTGCCTATGTAGCGGTAGACCTCGTCCGCGTCCTTGAAGTACGCCAAGTGATCCCCTCCTCTTAGGTAAGAACGCGGCCATTCTTACGCGCCGGCCGACCCGGTGCGACGCCGGCGGCCTCGGCGAGCGCCTCGAGCTCGTCCGCGAGGTAGCCGGCGAAGTCGTCGAGGTCGGGCATCGCGTCGTAGTCGCCCATCAGCCCGATGTCGACCTTGCCGTTGTAGCTCATGATCGCGATCGCAAGCGCCTTCTCCGGCGCCAGGAACGGGACCGGCACGAGCTCCAGCAGCTCGCTCCCGAGCAGGTAGAGCGGGAACTGCGGGCCCGGCACGTTCGTGACCAACAGGTTGTAGAGCCGGGTGGAGAAATTGAGCCGCGATGCCTGAGCGAAGACCGTGGGCGGCGCGAAGTCCTGTAGCCCGGCGATCACCTCGGCGCCGAGCGCCTGCTTCGAGTGCTTGAGCCCGCGCATCGCCTCGCTCACGATCTCGAAGCGCTCCTCGGGCTCGTCCGCGTACACGGGCAGCGGGCAGGTCATCATCGTGATCTGGTTGCCGAGCCGCCCGTCGTCGTCCGGGCTGCGGACGGACACCGGGACGCAGCCGCGCAGCTCGACGCCCTCGGCGCGCAGGCCGCGGCCCAGCAGCCAGCGGCGCAGCGCGCCCGTGACCAGCGCCAGGAAGGCGTCGTTGACGGTCCCGCCCAGCCCGTTCTTGACGGCCTTCAGCTCGTCGAGCGGCGCGCTGAGCCAGCGGATGCGGCGGTGCGGCCCGATATTCACGTTGAGCGGCGTCCGCGGCGGGCTGTTGACGATGCCCCACGCCACCTCGCCCAGGCCCTCGGCCACCTCGCGCCCGCGCTCGAGCGTCGCGCCGGGATGCTGGACGACATCGGCCGCGGCGCCGGCCAGGCCGAGCGGTGCCTTGACCAGGTCGCGCACACCCTCGGCCACGATCTCCGCGTCGGTGGGCTCGGGGCCCGGCACCCACTCCTCCGCGGGCGCGGGCTTCTCGGCCGGCTCGCGGTCGAGGTCGAAGAGCACGGCCGTGAGGTCCACGCCGGAGACGCCGTCCACGAGGCAGTGGTGGGTCTTGTTGATCAGCGCGAAGCGACCGTCCTCGAGCCCCTCGACGAGCCAGATCTCCCACAGCGGCTTCGAGCGGTCGAGGCGCTGGGAGAAGATCCGCGCCGCCAGCAGCCTCAGCTGCTCGAGCGTGCCGGGCGCAGGCAGGGCGGTCTGCCGCACGTGGTAGTCGATGTTGAAGCGGGGGTCGTCGATCCACAGCGGGCGGCCCATCTCGAAGCGAGGGAAGGCGAGCTTCTGGCGGTAGCGCGGAACCAGGTGCAGCCGGGAGGCAATGTGGTCCTGAAGGTCGTTCCCCGAGGGGGCCGGGCCCTCGAAGATCATGACCCCGCCGATGTGCATGTGAGACCCCTCGCGCTCCTGGGCGAGGAACGAGGCGTCGATCGAGGAGAGCCGGTCCATCACGGCCCCGGCTTCGGGTACTGCGTGCTCATCACGCGGTCCCACATCTTGTCGGTCATCAGCCGTCGCTGGGCGAGCACGACATGCGCGGAGGGCGTGACCGGGTAGCGGGTCTTCGGCCGCCGCTTGGTTATCGCCTTCTCGATCGCCTTCGCCACGGTCTCCGGGCCGCCGCCGAAGCGCGCCATGGGCCCGCTGTACGCATCGGTGGTGAGCTTGTCGACGGCGGCGTTGAACTTCGAGTAGACGCCGCCGTCGTCCTCCGTCCCGGCGGCGATCGCCGAGCTGGCCGCCTCGGCGAAGTTGGTCACGATCAGGCCGGGCTCGATGATCACCACATCGACGCCGAACGGCTTGACCTCGAAGCGGAGCGCGTCGCTCAGCGCCTCCACCGCGTGCTTGGTCCCGTGGTAGATCCCGCCGCCCGGGAAGACCAGCTTGC
Organism: Thermoleophilaceae bacterium; assembly: GCA_036406475.1. GTDB lineage: Bacteria > Actinomycetota > Thermoleophilia > Solirubrobacterales > Thermoleophilaceae > DASXBA01. Next base: position 18,644 of record DASXBA010000007.1, read on the forward strand.
CGCCCATGGAGGACACGTTGACGATCCGGCCGTAGCGCTGGTCGCGCATCTTCGGCAGCACGAGCTGGCACATCCGCAGGAGCCCGAAGACGTTCGTCTCGAACTGGGCACGGACGTCGTCGAGCTTGACGCTCTCGACAGCGCCGCTCTGGCTATAGCCGGCGTTGTTCACGAGCACGCCCACGGCGCCCTCGGCCTCCTCCACCGCCGCCACCGCGGCCCGCATCGACTCCTCGTCGTTCACGTCGAGCGCGAGCGTCTTGCAGCCCTTCTCCTCGAGATCCGCGATCGACTCGGGCCGGCGGGCGCTGGCGTAGACCTTGTGGCCGCTCGCGGCCAGGTGCTCGGCTGTCGCGCGTCCGATCCCGGTCGAGCAGCCCGTGACCAGAACGGCCTTCGATACGTCGCTCATCGGCCGATTATCTACCTTCGCGGCCTTACGAGAAGGGTCTGGGCGCCGCGGCCGATCCGCCCGCGCTCGTCCCAGATAGCGGTGTCCGCCAGGCCGATGCCGTGCGGCTCGGGGTAGGTGACCGCGTCGAGGCAGACCCAGTCGCCGGCCGGCATGCGCATCAGGTGCACCGTCAGGTCGGTGTTGATGAAGAGGTAGCGGCGCCAGTCGAGCGCCGCCGAGACGCCGTTGCCGGAGTCGGCGGCTGCCAGCACTCGCTGCAGCGGCGACGGCTCCTCGCCGGGCACGAGCGGCTGGCGCATGCGCGTCCACACCACGGCCGGCCCCGGCTCGAGGAAGCCGCCGCTGACGAAGCGGAAGTCCATCGCGGTGTGGTAGCCCACGGCCTGGCCGGTGGGGAAGAAGTCAGCCTCGGAGGCGGTCTCGGGGCCGGGCGGCGGCTCGTCCCGCGCCGGCTCGGGATCGAGCGCCACGTCGCCGGTCTGGAGGCGCCAGCTTCGCGCGCGCATGATCGCGCCGCCCTCGTCCGACAGCGTCGCCTCCAGGAGCTCGACGCTGCGGCCGGGGCGCACGACCTTGGCCTCCACCGTGAGCGGGGCGAGCGGCACCGGCTTCAGGATCTCGAAGGTGACGCGGCCGAACTCCAAGCCCTCGCGCGGCTCGCAGCGCTCGAGCTCACGGCCCAGCAGGGCGGCCGGCGGCCCGGCGTGCTGGGCGTCGGGGTCCCAGGGGCCTCGCGTCAGCTCGGTGGGTACGAAGGCCTCGCCGTTCGGCTCGTAGAAGGCGTCGGCCATGAGCCGGGCACTCTACGGCCGACGCCAGTAGCCTCCGCCGCCCCATGCAGGCGGTGACCTTCCAGGCCCCCGGCGAGGTCCGGATCGAGGAGCGGCCCGAGCCGGAGCTGCTCGCGGCCGACGACGCGATCGTGCGCGTCGAGGCCACGGGAGTGTGCGGCTCGGACCTGCACATCTACCACGGGCGGGTCCAGATCGAGCCCGGCTTCACGCTCGGCCACGAATTCGTCGGGACGGTCTTGGCCGCCGGCGACGCGGTGAGCGAGGTCGACGAGGGCGACCGGGTTCTCGGCTGCTTCTGCACCGCCTGCGGGAACTGCTTCTTCTGCCGCCGCGGCGAGTACCACAAGTGCGACGAGGGCCGGGTCTTCGGCCACGGCAAGGTGCTGGGCTCGCTCCAGGGCTCGCAGGCCGAGCAGGTGCTCGTGCCGCGCGCCAACCTCACGCTCCGGCGGGTGCCCGAGGGCATGTCCGACGACGCCGCGCTGTTCGCGGGCGACGTGATGGGCACCGGCTACCACGCGGTGGCACACGCCGGACTCGAGCCGGGCGACACGGCGGCCGTGCTCGGCCTCGGTCCCGTCGGGCTCTGCGCGGTGCAGGCGGCGCGAGCGGCGGGCGCGGCCAAAGTGATCGCGATCGACTCGGTCGAAGACCGGCTGAAGATGGCCGAGTCGTTCGGGGCCCAGCCGGTGCACCTGACCGAGGACGACCCCCGCGGGGCGGTCAAGGTCGCCACCGACGGCCGCGGCGTGGACGTGGCCGTGGACGCCGTCGGCCATCCCGACGCGCTCGACATGGCTGCGCGCCTGACGCGCAAGGCGGGAACCGTGAACGCGATCGGGGTCTACGCCGAGCGCACCGAGGTGCACATGGGCGTCGTCTGGATCAAGGCCCTGAGCCTCAAGACCGGCCACGCCAACGTGATCGCCCACGTCGACCGCGTGCTGGCGATGATGGCGGCCGGCGTACTCGACCCGGGCCCTCTGGTGACCCACCACATGGGACTCGAGGACGCCGCCGAGGCCTACGCGGTGTACGACCGCAAGGAGGCCCTCAAGATCGTGATGTCGCCGTGACGGACGTCCAGCAGGGCGTGATCGACGGGCTCCACGAGCAGCTCGACTCATGGCGCGCGGAGCTCAAGGGCGGGGCGCGGCGGGTGGGCTGGAAGATCGGCCTGAACGTGGCCGAGGTGCAGGAAAAACTTGGCCTTCGCGAGGCCGTGATCGGCTTCCTTACCACCGCCACCCAGCTCGAGCCGGGAGGCGAGTACGCCGGCGGGCGCGCCGTCGAGCTCAAGGCGGAACCGGAGGTCGCGATCCGGGTGGGGGGCGACCAGGAGATCGCAGCCCTGGCCCCGGCTATCGAGCTCGTGGACGTCGGCCGGCCGCCGGGCGACTACCAGTCGATCATCGCGGCCAACATCTTCCACCGGGCTTTCGTCCTCGGCCCGGAGCAGCCCGCGTTCCCCGCGGAGGGCGTGAACGTCACCCTGACCGTGGACGACGAGAGCCGCGCGGAGGCCGCTGCCCCGGACCAGTTCGGCGACGTCGTGGAGCTCACCGCCAGGCTGCTCGAGGCGGCGGGCGAGCACCTTCACGAGGGCGACATCATCATCGGCGGGTCCCTGACTGAGCAGGTGGACGTCGGCTCCGGCGACCTGGTCGCCGCCGACCTCGGCCGGCTGGGCCGGGTCGAAGTCCGCGTCACGTAGCATCACGCCGATGACCACAGCCGCCCTTCCCGAAGCCCTTTCCGATGCCGCCCGCGAGTTCGCGCCCGGCCCGCACCGCCTGCTGATCGGCGGCGAGCGGACCGATGCGGCCGACGGCGGCACCTTCGAGACCGTCGATCCCTCCACCGGGCAGGCGATCGCGCAAATCGCCCACGCCGGTGCCGAGGACGTCGACCGCGCCGTCAAGGCCGCCCGCGCCGCCTTCGAGGGCAAGTGGAGCAAGCTGCCGGCCGCCGCCCGCACCCAGCTGATGCTGAAGCTCGCGGATCTCGTGGAACAGAACGCCGACGAGCTCGCCCAGCTCGAGTCGCTCGACAACGGCAAGCCGGTCGGCCTCGCCAAGGCCGTGGACGTCCGCCTCACCGCGGAGCACCTGCGCTACTTCGCCGGCTGGCCGACCAAGATCGTCGGCGAGACGATCCCGGTCGCCTGGCCCAACACCTTCTGTTACACGCGCAAGGAGCCGGTGGGGGTCTGCGGGCAGATCATCCCCTGGAACTTTCCGCTGCTGATGGCCGGCTGGAAGATCGCCCCCGCCCTGGCGGCGGGCTGCACGGTCGTCCTCAAGCCCGCCGAGCAGACGCCGCTCACGGCGCTGCGCCTGGGCGAGCTGGCGCTCGAGGCCGGGCTGCCCGAGGGCGTCCTCAACGTGGTGACCGGCGACGGAGAGACCGGGGCCGCGATCGTCGACAACCCGGGCATCAACAAGATCGCCTTCACCGGCTCGACCGTGGTGGGCCGCGAGATCGGGAGCAAGGCGGGCCAGGCGCTCAAGCGCGTGACGCTCGAGCTGGGCGGCAAGTCACCCAACATCATCCTTCCCGACGCCGACCTCGAGTCGGCGGTCAAGGGCTCCTTCCAGGCGATCTACTACAACACCGGCCAGGCCTGCAACGCCGGCTCGCGGCTGTTCGTGCAGAAGGACCAGTTCGACGACGTCGTGTCGGGCCTTGCCGCGGCGGCGAGCAAGACCACCGTCGGCCCCGGGCTCGACCCGGACTCCCAGCTCGGCCCGCTCGTCTCCGCCGAGCAGGAGCAGCGCGTGCGGGGCTACATCGAGAAGGGCACCTCCGAGGGGGCCGAGCTCGTGACCGGCGGCGGGGCGAATGGCGGCGACGGCGGCTACTTCGTCGAGCCGACCCTGTTCACGGCCACGAGCGACGATCTCACGATCGCCCGCGAGGAGATCTTCGGGCCGGTGCTGGTGGCGCTGCCCTACGAGGACCTCGAGGAGGTCGCGAGGCGCGCCAACGACAGCGAGTACGGGCTCGCAGCCGGCATCTGGACGCGCGACGTGGGCAACGCCCACCGGCTGGCCGCGATGCTCGAGGCGGGCTCGGTCTACGTGAACCTGTGGGGGCCAAACGAGGCGCCGGTGCCCTTCGGCGGCTTCAAGGCGTCCGGCGTGGGCCGCGAGCACGGCCGCGCCGGCCTCGACGCCTCCCTCGAGGACAAGTCGGTTTGGGTCGGGCTCAGTTAAGACCCGCGAGACGAGAGGACTACTTCTGGGTCATCGGCTTCGCAGCCATGGCGGTGGCGTCGCGCGTCCTGGAGCTACGCGGTCCGCGCGACGACATCGCCCTCGGCGGCAGGCGCATGCCGCCGTTGTGCGCGTTCAGGATCGTGACCGGGCACCGCTGCCCCGGCTGCGGGTCGACCCGCGCCTTCCTCTACATGTTCCGGCTGGAGCCGCTGAACGCGGTGCGCGCGAACGTCTTTTCACCGCTCACGTTCGCGCTCACCACGCTGACCGCCCTGCGGGCGGCTGTCAGGCTGCTTGCTGTGGGGCCCGCTCAGCGACCTCGTTGAGCTGGTCCTGAAGCCACTTGTAGCCGTAGCCGGCCAGGAACATGTAGCCGAACCAGGGCCAGAAGTCCGCCTTGGGCGGGAGGCCGACCATCTGCTGGGCCGTTCGGACACGGCCGAGCGTGCCCGCCCAGCTGACGTAGGGCGGAACGACCACGCAGGCGCCGAGCGATACGGCCAGGACGCTGGTGGTGGGATCGGTCTCGATCTGGCCCTGGGACCACTCGCCGAGCTCCGTGGCGAGGCGGTGGTACCAGATCCAGCCGTAGATGCCGCAGGTGAAGATGCTCAGCAGCCAGACCTTCGTCGAGTCGTCCTGGAGCTTGAGCCGCGGCTGTCCCTGAACGGGTCCGGCGGGAGGCTGGGCCTCCGGGCCGGGAGCCGCCGGCGGCGGCTGCTGCTGGGGCGGCTGCTGCGGCTGGCCCTCCGGGGGCACGCCGCCGGGCTGATCTTGCATGGAGCTTTCCTCCTAAGGGGGGTGGGGTTGCGCCTCTGAAAAAAATCCCTGCCGCGGGCGACTCTATACCGAGTCCCGGCCGATCACCAATGCAATTCCCTGGCCGCCCCCGATGCAGAGCGTGACCAGTCCGAGCTTGTAGTCCTGGCGCTCCATCTCAGACAGGATCTTGGCCGTGATCACGGACCCCGTGGCCGCGATCGGATGGCCGAGAGCGATCGCCCCGCCGTTGGGATTGACCTTCTCCAGGTCGAGATCGAGGTCCTTGACGACCGCGAGCGACTGGGCGGCGAACGCCTCGTTCAGCTCGATCACCTCGACCTCCTCGAGCGATTTGCCCGCCCGCTCCATCGCCTTCTTCACGGCGGGAACCGGCCCGATGCCCATGGTCTTCGGATCCACACCGCAGTAGGCGTAGGAGAGGATCCGCCCGCGCACCGGGGCGCCGAGCTCCTCGGCCTTCTTCTCGTGCATCAGCACCACGGCCGCCCCGGCGTCGTTCATCCCCGAAGCGTTGCCGGCGGTGACCGTGCCGTCGGGCTTGAAGACCGGCTTGAGCTTGGCGAGGCTCTCGATCGTGGCGTCGCCGCGGACGTGCTCGTCCCTGGTGAAGTCGACCGTGTCCTTCTTGACCTTGACCGGCACCGGGACGATCTCGTCCTCGAACCTGCCCGCCTCGGTGGCGGCCGCCGCGCGCCGGTGCGACTCGAGCGCGAACTCGTCCTGCTCCTCGCGCGAGATCGAGTGCGACTCGGCCAGATTCTCGGCGGTGACGCCCATGTGGATGCGGTTGAAGGGGTCGGTGAGGCCGCCCACGACCGGGTCGACCATGCCGGCCTCGCCCATGCGGGCGCCGAAGCGCGCCGACGGCATCCAGTACGGGCCGCGGCTCATCGACTCCGCCCCGCCGGCCACGACCACCTCGGCGTCGCCCGTCTGGATCGACTGCGCTCCCGAGACGATCGACTGCACCCCGGTGCCGCAGAGCCGGTTGACCGTGAAGGCGGGCACCTCCTTGGGGATGCCGGCCTTGATGCCCACGACGCGGGCCATGTACATGTCCTCGGGCGCCGAGTGGATCACGTTCCCGAACACGACCTGGTCGACCTGCTCGCGCTCGACCCCCGCGCGGTCGAGGGCGGCCTCGACGGCGGTGGCCCCGAGCTCGGTGGGCGGCACGCCCTTGAGGCTCTTGCCGTATGAGCCGACCGCCGTGCGGGCGGCGGACGAGATCACGACTTCGGTCACGCGGTCCTCCTGGAGTTGCTTTCCGAAACTGGCCTGGCGAGGCGGGGAAGGCTACGCGGGCAGAGCCGGCTGCGCGTCGAGCTCCCCGCTGGCCAGGCGATTGGCCGCGGATTGGATCTGGGCGGCGGCGATACAGGCGAGGACGGGCGCAGCGAGCCACGTGATCGCCACGAGCGCGCCTGCGACCCAGGTGATGTTCGCCCACAGGATCACGTCCTTCGAGACCGGCTCCGGCTGCCCCCGGAGCCGGTACTGGAAGTTGATCCGGTCGGCGAGCCGCGGCCACATCACGAAGAGCCAGTAGATGCCGAAGAAGGGAATGAAGGAGAAGCCGATGGCCTTCCCGGCGGTGAAGTCGTCGTGCTTCACATGCGGGAGGTACGAGTGCTTGAGGCCGTGGAAGATCAGGCCGAAGAGGCCGAGCGTGAAGATGCTGAGCACGACCACGGCCCAGGCAGGGAACTCGCTGAGCTGGTGATGCTTGAGCGCTTCGCGCTGCTCCGGCGGGAGAGCGGCGACGTCGAACATCCGCGAGTACGGATCGACGGCGGCGACGGGGAGCGCCGGCTGCGGGGCCATCGCCACGGCGCGCGGCTCGCCCTCCGCCCACTGGACCCCGTCCCAGTAGCGGCTCGCCTGCGGGTTCTGCGGGTCCGGGTACCAGCCCGGGGGCGTCGCGTTCACGCGTCCACCCTAAGCGCAGCGTGCGGCTTTGCGCCAGGCCGACCGGGGCCTTGCGCCGCGCCTAGCGCTCGGTTGGCCCGATGCGGCGCCGGTCCGATGCCACTCCGGCGGCCAGCGCGGCGCCCCCGAGCAGCAGCAGCGCGAGCGGCCAGCCGACGAACTTGCCGTCGGGCACCTTGCCCTCCACGAGGTCGCCGAGCTCGACTCCGAGCAGTCCGGCGAAGGCGAGCAGGCCGACGAAACCGACGTAGGCCGGGCCGCGCACCCTGGCCATCGCCGCGTAGCCCACGGACGCCAGCGACACGAGCAGGAGGACCAGATCCCAGAGGAAGCTCTGGCCGTGGGTGCCGCCCGGCAGGTCGAGCACGGTGCCGATGAGCGCCTGGACCGCCGCCTGGGAGACGCCGATGAAGCCCACGAGGATGCCCACGATCCCGGCTGCGGTGACCATCTCGTCGCCCTGGGGCCTGCCGCCCGAGCGAAGCACGATGGCGGCGGCCAGGTAGCCGATCGCGAGCAGGATGAGAAGCCAGCGGAAGCCGTTAACCCCCGGGCTGGCGATCCAGTCCCAGAGGAATAGCCAGGCGAGGATCCCGGCGATGGCGCCGAGGAAGGCCGCGTAGGCGGCGCCGACGATGAAGGCCGCGTAGGCCGCCATGGCGGCGACGCCGGCGAACACGACGAAGTGCCAGAACGAGCTGCCCTCGCTCAGCCCGAGCGTCTCACGCAGCTGCTCGAGGGCGAGCGGGGCGAGGACCACGCCCAGCACCAGCAGCGCCGAGCGCCAGCGCTCCACCTCGGCCCCGCGCCGGTCGCGTACGCCGAGGCCGTAGAGCAGCGCGCAGGGGACGCCGGCCACGAGCAGCAGCGGGAAGTCGGCCCAGTCCTCGCTGATGGCACCGGACTTGCGGATGTAGAGGATCACGGCGCCGACCGCGAAGGCGACCCCGCCCAGGATCCGCAGCCACTCGGCGCCCTCGGGTGGAGACGAGCGCTCCATCGCGGCGGCCAGCATCCCAGCGTGGCCGGACGGAGCGTCAGCGGCGGGCGATGCGGTAGACCGGGCCGTTCAGGGAGACCGCGTAGAGACGCCCGCGCGCGTCCTCGCCGAACGACACGAGCTCCTTGACCTTCGGCCCGAGGGCGCGATCGCCACGGGCCCGGCGGCGGCCGAGCCGGACCACCCGCAAGTCCGAGCGGCAGAGATCGCCGTAGACGTAGCGGCCGTAGAGGCTGCCGAGTCCGCGGTCGCGGACGACGTAGCCGCCGATCACCGTGCAGTAGCCGCTCTTGTGGGAGTGCTGGAGAACGGGGCGGCGGTGGCCCGGGGCGGAGCCGGCGTTGTAGTGATGCGTGCCCTCGAAGACGCTCCAGCCGAAGTTGTAGCCGCCCCGCGGAGCGTGCCCGCGCCCGCGCGTGTTCGGGATGAAGTCGACCTCCTCCCACGCGTCCTGGCCGACGTCGCCGATCGTCAGGTGCCCCTTGCGGCGGTCGAACGAGAACCGCCACGGGTTCCGGAGCCCGTAGGCGTAGATCTCGTCCCGCCCCGCCTTGCCGACGAACGGGTTGCTGCGCGGGATCGTGTAGCCACCCCCGGCCTTCGGGTCGATCCGCAGCAGCTTGCCGAGCAGCGTCGACTTGTTCTGGCCGTTGCGCTGCGGGTCCCCCTCGCTGCCGCCGTCGCCGATCCCCAGATAGAGCATGTGGTCGGGGCCGAACTCGAGCTGCCCGCCCTTGTGGTTGAAGTTGTGATGCGGCACTCGGATCACCTGGCGGCGCGAGCTCCGGACCGCCCGGTTGGGCGAGCTCGCCGAGCGCCGGAACTGCGCCACGACCACGAAGCCGGCGTTGTCCGTGTAATAGACGTAGAAGCGGTGCGACTTCGAGTAGTCGGGCGCGAACGCCATCGACAGAAGTCCGCGCTCGCCGCCTGTCGAGACGAGTCCGCGGATGTCGAGGAACGGCGTCTTCAGCCGGTGCCGACCCACAAGCACGATGATCCGGCCGGCGCGCTCCACGACGAAGCGGCGGTGGCGGTCGCCGGGCGGGGCGGTGAGGAAGGTCGGTGAGCTGAACGTCCCCAGGCGCAGGAGGCGAACGTGGGTGGCCGCCGCCTGGGGCGTCGCCGCCCGGGGCTCGGTCTGGGGCTCCGTCTGGGCCTTCGACCCCGAGCCTCCCCCGCCCGCGCAAGCGGAGATCAGCACGGCCAGACAGGCGAGGGTTATGGCGAATCTGCGCGTCACCGGCGACCATGAAACACAACCCGAACCGAAATGTCCCGCACCGCGTATAACCGTGAGCAAATGACTGCGAGCGACACCGTGCTGGTGAGACAGCTCGCGACCGAGCCGAGTGGCGAAGGCCTGAGGACTCTGTACCGCCGCTACAGCGGCGAGCTGTACGGCTTCGCCATGGGTGCGCTCGGTGACTCCGGGCTGGCCGAGGAGGTGGTGCAGGATGCGTTCACGAGCGTCTGGCGAAACGCCGACCGCTTCGATCCGTCTCGCGCCAGCTTTCGCACCTGGCTCTACGCCCTCACCCGCAATCGAATCGTCGACCTCCGCCGGCGGGCGTCGGCGCGGCCGCGGCTGGCGGACTCCGACGAGGGCCAGGAGCTCGCCGAGCTCGACGAGGGCCTCGAGCTCGCCGCGCTCCGCTGGCAGGTCGGCGCCGCTCTCAACAAGCTCAGCACGGAGCACCGCGAGGTGATCCGGCTGGCCCACTTCGAGTCGCTCACCCTGCGTGAGGTGGCCGAGGCCCTGGGGCTGCCGCTCGGCACCGTGAAGAGCCGGAGCTACTACGCGCTGCGCCACCTCCGGCTCGTGCTCGACGAGATGGAGCTCGCCTCGTGAGCGACTGCGCGCACTTCCGCGAGCTGCTCGGCGGCTACGTCCTCGGGGCGCTCGAGCCCGACGAGGCTGAGGCGCTCGAGCGCCACCTCGAGGCCTGCCCGCGCTGCCGGCGCGAGCACGCCGAGCTGGCGAGCGTCCCGCCGCTGCTCGGGATGCTCGACACGCCCGAGACCGCCACCGCGACCCCGCCGCCCGAGCTCGAGGAGGCCGTGCTCGACCGCTTCGCGCGCGAGCGCCGCCGGCCGGAGCCGGCCCGCCGCCGTCTCCGCTGGCGCGGCTGGGCGCCTCGCGTCGGCGTGGCCGGCGCGGTGGCCGCGGTAGTGGCGGCGCTCGTGCTGGCCGGGGTCTTCTCGCCGGATGGCGACGACAAGGCGTTCGGGCACGTCGCCCTGCGCGGTGGCGGCGGCGCCAAGGCCTACGCCGACCTGCACGCCCTGCGAGCCGGGACCGGCGTGAACCTCAGGGTCCGCGGCCTCTCCGGGGGCCGCGGCCGCGTCTATGAGCTCTGGTGCGTCGAGGACGACGGCAGCTGGATCAGCGGCGGCACGTTCAGGGTCGACGAGCGCGGAAAGGCGCACGTTTCCCTCACCTCGGCCGCCCGCCCGGGCGAGTACGAACGGATGCTGGTCACCCGCCGGGCCGGGGAGAAGCACGGTCAGAAGATCCTGACCGGAACCGTCGACTACTGAGTCGAACCGCCCCGCCGGAGCCTGCGTATTACCCCGCGTCAACCCGGGAGATTGAATGCGAACCCACCGAGTCCCCGCCCTGATCCTTGCTCTGGGCGCCCTTGCGGTCGCCGGCTGCGGCAGCGACAACAACAGCGACAACAGCAGTAGCGGCAGCAACAGCGGCGGGAGCAGCAGCTCGTCGAAGAAGACGACGCCGTCCACGTCCGGCGCGAGCGCTGTGACCCTCGCCGCCACCGAGTTCAAGTTCAATCCCTCGGCGCCCAAGGTGAAGAAGGGCAAAGTCCAGTTCACCATCAAGAACGACGGCCAGACCACCCACGCGCTGGAGGTCGAAGGGCCCGGCGAGGAGTCGAAGACGGGCTCCGTCCAACCGGGGCAGTCGAAGACCATCACGGTCAACCTGAACAAGGACGGCAAGTACGAGTTCTACTGCCCGATCGACGGCCACAAGCAGCAGGGCATGAAGGGCGTGGTCACCGTCGGAGGCGGCGGCGGCTCGTCCTCCTCGTCGTCCTCGTCCAGCGCGAGCGACAACTCGGGCGGCGGCGGCTCCGGCTACTAGGCCGCGAGCCGCTCCGCCGAGACGGCGGGCTCGGGGCTCGAGAAGACCATCGCCTCGTCCTCGAGCGCGCCGAGCTTGAGCTTCAGGATGTCGAGCGCGTAGTTCTGGTACAGGCGCCACGGCGCCCGCGATCCCTGCTTGGGGAAGCGGTCGATGGCGCGCAGCACGTAGCCGGAGGAGAAGTCGATGAACGGCTCCTCGGTCACCGACGGGTCGCGGTTCTCCGGGACGCACTGCCGGTGGCCGTGCTCGTCCATGTAGTTGAGGAGCCGGCAGACGTAGCCGCAGGTCAGGTCGCACTTGAGCGTCCAGGAGGCGTTCGTGTAGCCGAGCGCCACGGCCATGTTGGGCACGCCGCTCAGCATCATGCCCTTGTAGCCCATGGTCTTCGGCAGCTCGATCTCCCGCCCGTCGACCGACAGCTCCATCTCGCCCAGCGGCACCAGGTTGAGTCCGGTGGCGGTCACGACAAGGTCGGCCTCGAGCTCGTCGCCGGAGCCGAGCCGGATCCCGCTCTCGGTGAAGGTGTCGATCGTGTCGGTCACGATCGTGGCGTCGCCGCTCCCGATCGCGGCGAACAGGTCGCCGTCCGGCACCAGGCACATGCGCTGGTCCCAGGGGTTGTACTTGGGCCTGAAGTGGGTGTCGACGTCGTAGCCGGCCGGTAGCTGCCTCTGTACGCCTCGCCGGATCAGCCCCTTGACCCAGCGCGGCCGGCGCCGGCTGAGCTGGAAGACCAGCATGGTCACGAACACGTTCTTCCAGCGCACGATCGAGTAGGCGAGCTTGGCCGGCAGCCGGCGACGGAGGAAGTTCGCGATTCCGTCCTCGGCCGGCAGTGTCACCACGTAGCTCGGCGAGCGCTGGAGCATCGTCACGTGCTCCGCCTTCCTCGCGAGGGCGGGAACCAGCGTGACGGCCGTCGCGCCGCTCCCGATCACCACCACCCGCTTGTTCGCGTAGTCGACGTCGTCGCTCCAGAGCTGCGGATGGATGACCTCGCCCCGGAACTGCTCGCGGCCCGGGAACTCGGGCGTGTAGGGGTTGTCGTAGCTGTAGTAGCCGCTGCAGACGAGCAGGAAGCCACAGGTGAAGCGCACGGTCTCGCCGCTGTCGCTCCGCTCCGCAGTCACCGTCCACTGGGCCTCGGCGCTCGACCACTCGGCGCCGACGACCTTGTGGCCCGTGCGGATCCGCTCGTCCACCCCGTACTCGCGCGCGGTCTCCTTGACATAGCTCAGGATCGACGGGCCGTCGGCGATCGCCTCCGCCTCCTCCCACGGCTTGAAGATGTAGCCGAGCGTGTACATGTCGGAGTCCGAGCGGATGCCCGGGTAGCGGAACAGGTCCCAGGTCCCGCCGATCGAGTCGCGGGCCTCGAGCAGCATGAAGCTCTTGTCCGGGCACTCGCGGCGCAGGTGGCAGCCGGCACCGACGCCGGACAGCCCGGCCCCCACGATCAGGACGTCGACGTGCTCCGTGGCCATGACCGCCGTGAGCTTACTGGCTGGCCGGCCAACCGGCGCAGCGTCGTTATCGTCCGCCGACCATGCCCGACAACGCGGAGATCCTGAGGGAGGCCTTCGCGCGCTTCGAGCAGGACGGCGTGCCGCAGTTCGACACGTTCGATCCAGACATCGAGCTGATCAACTTCGAGGAGTTCCCGGTCACCGGGCCCTACCGCGGCTGGGACGGCGTCGTCCAGTGGCTCGTCGACATGAGCGAGCCGTTCGACGACTTCCGCTTCGAGCTGGCCGAGGTGCTCGGCTCGCGCGGCGACGACGTCGTGACGAAGCTGCGCTTCAGCGGCGACTCGCGCGTTCACGGTCCCAAGTTCGAACTCGTCTGGGGCGCGGTCTGGTCCTTCCGGAACGGCAAGGTGACGAGGACCGAGGGCTTCCGCACGCCGGAGGAAGCGGTGGAGGCGGCGGGGTTGTAAGTCGGGCCGAGACGAGGGCCCACTTGCCTGTGCCGCCGCGCTGCGAGATGCTGGCCCCGGCACGGAATGAGCCAGGGGAACAGCGAATCGGCCGGTCGCGGCCGTGGGAACAGTCCCGAAGCCGTGGACGTGGCTCGTCGGATGGCTCGCCTAAGCGACGAGTTCGCGCGCGACGAGTCGGCGTCCTCCCACGCGGACACACGGTACGCGCGAAGCGACGGCTGGAGCATCGCCTACCAGGTGGCAGGGAGCGGGCACGACGTCGTGCTGGTGCCGGGAGCGTTGTCGCACGTCGAGCTCGGCTGGGAGACGCCCGCCCTTTCGACGATGTACCGGCGCCTGTCGCGCTTCGGACGGATGATCACGTTCGACAAGCGCGGCACCGGACTGTCCGACCGCACGCCGGACCACCCGACGCTCGAGGAGCGGATGGACGACGTCCGTGCGGTCATGGACGCCGCGGGTTGCGAGCGAGCCGCCCTCGTCGGAACGTCGGAGGGGGGGCCGATGTCCCTGCTGTTCGCGGCCACATATCCCGAGCGCGTGAGCGCGCTCGTGCTGTGGGGCACGTTCGCCCGGCAGTCGTGGGCGCCGGACTATCCGATCGGCTTCGACCCCGAGCTCGGCGAGCAGTTCGCCGCTCAGATCGAGCAGATCTGGGGCCAGGGCCGCGTCTGGCCCCTGATCTCGATCCACGACGCCCCCGACGACGAGGCGACGCGACAGAGGCTCGCACGCTTCGAGCGCGCCGCGGGGACCCCGCGCATGGCGGCCATGGCCAACCGCTTCGCGATGCAAATCGACTGCCGTCACGTCCTGAGCTCGATCTCGGCGCCGACCCTCGTCGTTCACCGCAGCCAGGACCCGATCGTGCCCGCGGACCGTGCTCGCTACCTCGCGGAGGCGATTCCAGGCGCGCGCCTCGTCGAGTTCCCGGGCGCCTTCCACTTCAGCGCGACCGGAAAGGACGAAGAGGCTCTCGACGAGATCGAGGAGTTCCTCACAGGAAGCCGACCCATTCAGGAGATCGACAGGGTGCTCAAGACGGTCATGTTCACCGACATCGCCGACTCGACGGCGACCGCCGTCGCGATGGGCGACCGCCGTTGGCACGCGGTCCTCGACGCTCACGACGGCCTGGTGCGGGAGGAGCTGGACCGTTACCGCGGTCGGGAGGTGAAGACCACGGGCGACGGATTCCTCGCCAGCTTCGACGGGCCCGCGCGCGCGATCCGCTGCGCGCTCGCGATCCGCGAGCGGGCTCGCTCAGCCGGACTCGACATTCGCGCCGGCCTGCACAGCGGCGAGTGCGAGATCCGGGACGACGACATCGCCGGCGTGGCCGTCCACATAGCCGCCCGTGTCGTAGGCCTCGCGGAGCCCGCGGAGGTCCTCGTCACGAGCACCGTGCGCGACCTGGTCATCGGCTCGGACGTCGAGTTCGAGCCGCGCGGCAGCCACACGCTGAAGGGCATCCCCGGCGAGTGGCAGGTCGCGGCGGTGTCGGGCGAGTAGTCGGGGCGCCCTGTTCAACAATCCCCGAACGCCGCTGAGCAGGCTGGGGATCGTCCCGAGTCACGTGACTACGCGAAAACTACGTAGGCCCGTTTGCGCGATTCGACCTTCCGTGAGACGTTCGCGCTAGTGCGCCTGGCCCGCCCGAGATGGGTCCTCGTTCCCGCCCTCCTGGTGGCGCTCGTCGCGCTGCCGCAGTCGGCCCAGGCCGTCAACGGCCAGCTGATCCAGCTGAACGGCCTCGCCGGTTGTGCCTCGGACACCGGCCTCGGCGGCCTGTGCAGGGACAACAGCGGGATGGGCTTTCCCTTCGACGTCGCCGTGAGTCCCGACGGCGAGTTCGCGTACGTGAGCGCCACCGGTGACGACAGCGTCGCGGCATTCGACCGCAACCCCGCCACGGGCGCGCTGACCCAGCTCGCCGACCCGGCCGACTGCGTGTCGGAGACGGGCGCAGGCGGCTGCGTCGACGGGAAGGGGCTCACCAATCCGGTCTCGATCGCCGTCAGCGACGACGGCAAGTCGGTCTACGTGACCTTCAAGAGCGACGGAACGACCGACAACGGCGTTTCGGTGTTCAGCCGCGACCCGACCACCGGGGCGCTGGAGCAGCTTCCCAACACGCAGGGCTGCGTCTCGGAGACGGGTGCGGATGGCTGCGCCAACGGCAAGGGCCTCCCCGACCCCAGTGAGGTCGCGGTCAGCTCTGACGGGAAGTCGGTCTACGTCGTCTCGCAGGTAACGACGGGCGGCGACGGCGCGATTGCGGTGTTCAGTCGCAACACCTCCACCGGCGAGCTGACCCAGCTCGATGACCCGAACGGCTGCGTGTCGGAGACGGGAAACAGTGGAGAGTGCGTGGACGGCAAGCGGGTCTCGGCCCCGGAGTCCGTGGCGGTCAGCCCGGACGGCAAGACGGTCTACGTCGGTTCGATCGACTCGTCAGAGGACGGCACGCTGGCGGTCTTCAGCCGCAATACGACCACCGGGGCGCTGACCCAGCTCGCCGACCCGAACGGCTGCATCACGGAGACGGCGGTCAGCGGCTGCACCCAGGCGGAGGGGATCAAGGTCATCAGCTCCCTGGCCGTAAGCCCCGACAGCAAGTTCGTCTACGCGACCGGAGGGACTAGCGCAGTGTTCGCTTTCAGCCGGAACACGAGCTCCGGCGTGCTGACCAAGCTCGCCGACCCGACGGGCTGCGTGTCGGACGCCCCGACCAGCGGCTGCACCGACGGCCGCGGGCTGAGCGGCCCCAGCTCGGTCACGGTCAGCTCCGACGGCAACTGGGTCTACGTGTCCACCCTCGGCACCGGCGGCGTGGCGGCTTTCGCTCGGAACGCGACCACCGGGGGGCTGCAGCAGCTGGCCGGCAAGGCGGGCTGCGTCTCCGACACCGGGTCGAGCGGCCTCTGCGTGGACGGGAAGGGCCTCGGCGGGGCGTGGTCGGTGTCTTTGAGCCCCGATGCCCGCTCGGCCTACGTCGCCGCTCTGAACGGAAACGCCGTGGCGGTCTTCCGCCGTGACACCGGTGGGTCGACGCCTCCGCCGCCGGGCGGAGGCGGTGGTGGTGGGGGCGGTGGGGGCGGCTCGTCTCCGCCTCCGGCGGGACCCGGCCCGTTGATCGTGGGTGGCTGCATCAACGCGGACGCGACAGCGTCGGGGAAGACGCTCGGGCCGGCGCGGCTGGGGCGCAAGCAGAAGGCCCAGCGGGCGATCTTCAAGGGCGCCAAGCTCCGCGGCCGCAAGGGCCTCGACCGTTACTGCGCCGTCGGCGGCGGCTCGTTCCGGATCGGCTACCCGACCAGGCGGCTGCTCAAGTCCGCCGGCAAACGGGCGGCCAGGAAGATCAAGGGTCGCGTCGTCCTGATCCAGACCTCGAGCAAGCGGTTCAGGGTGAAGGGCAAACGCGTCGGCCAGAGCGGCAGGGGCCTCAAGGGCAAGAAACGCAAGATCGGCCGCAACACCTGGCACCTGTTCAAGGGCCGCCGCGGCACCACCCAGCTGGTCGTCGTCCGCAAGCGCAAGGTCGTCGCCGTGGGCATCGGCGACGCCCGCCTGACCAAGTCGAGGAAGCTCACCAAACGCTTCCTCACCGCCTGGAAGCTCGGCACCTAGCTCCGCGCAGTTGCACGACCGCCGCCTTCCATGCAATGCGACTATTTCCCGACGTGACCTCACGCTGTCGCTTCCGCGTGAAAGCGACAGTCCCGTCGAGCCGTCGCGAATGCTTGCCTGCTAATCGGGCTGCCCAGATTTGAACTGGGGACCTCTCCGACCCGAACGGAGCGCGCTACCAGACTGCGCCACAGCCCGTGGCGGACCTAGGGTACCTACGCCGCGACCGCGTTGTAATAGCGCACGGCGAGACCCGTGAGCAGCGTCTCGAAGCACTCCTCCACGGTCAGATCGTGCTCGTCCGCGTAAGAGCGGAGACCGGCGCGCTCGATCGCGTCGCTCTGCGCGACGACCTCTTCGACGAGGTCCGGATGCTTGTCGGAGAAGTAGGCCCCCATCGAGTAGAGGCTCGTCTCCATCAGCGACTCGAGGAACGACTCGCTGTCGACCTCAGTCCGCTGGCTCTCGCTGCCCCCGGCCATCCGGCGGCAGATTAGCGACGCGACCGGGGTGGCTAGACGCCCAGCTGGACCGGGCTGGGAACGCCCGCCGCGGCGTCCGTCGCAGCCGGAGCGCTCGGAAGCGCCAGCGGCGACCGCGGCTGGTCGACCTGCGTGGACGGCAGGCCGGGCTTGGCAGGCGTGGTGGGCACCGCGGGCGTGGCCGGCGGCGTCACCCTTATGGGCGGGGTCGCCGGCACCGAGGGCGCGGACGGCGAATCGATGTGTGCGGGCGGCGACAGCTTGGGCGCCGCGCTTTGCTTGGCGCCCGCGGGCGTGTGCGACCTGCCCTCGGGCTTGGCGCCGCCGGACTCGGAGCGCTTGCCCCACTCGCGCCTGCGCAGTCCAGGCCCGGCGCCGGCCGTGCCCTCGCCGAACCGCGGACGCGATTCCCGCGCCGGCGCAGGACCGGCGCCGGCGGCGGCTCCGTGATGATGAGCCGCCGCGGGCGCGGAGCGGTGCGGCGTTCCGGTGGTGCCGAGCACCGCTCCGCCCGCCCCCGCGATGGCGACGGCGGCCACGAGGGCCGCCGCCCGCTCTGCCACCGCGGCGCCGGCGTGGGCGGTCGGGCCCATGAGCGTCGTGATGATGTTGGGATCCGCCGATGGGGGCGGGGCGGCCTGCGACGCCGAGAAGCGCCGGCGAAGGAATCCGGGGAGCGGCAGGAGCGCGGCCGCCTTGGCGGCGACGCGCCGGCTGCGAAGCGGCTCAACACCCATCTCGCGCGCGTGGCGGCGGCAGGCGGAGCAGCGACGGGCGTGCTTCGAGAGCCTGCGGAGGTCGGTCTCCGACTCGCCGCCCTGGGAGATCCGGGCGATGACGCCCTCCATCGCCTGGCAGCGGCGGCCCGCCTCGATCTCCTCGTACTCGCGCTCGAGACGCCGGCGCGCGCGGAAGAGCGTGCTTTCCACAGCCGGCCTGGTCAGCTCCAGCCGCTCGCCGATCTCGCGGTAGGAGAGGCCTTCGAGCTCGCGCATGACGAGGATCCGGTGGTGCGTCTGCGAGAGCTCGTCCATCGCGCAGCGCAGGTGGTCGATGCGCTCCTTGTCGAGCAGCGAGGTGTCGGGAGCGCCGGAGCCCACGAGCCTGGCCCGGTCGCTCGGGCGCATGAGCTCGTCCTGGTTGATCGAGATCTCCTCGGCGCGGCTCGTCCGGCGCCAGCTGTCGATCGCCGCGTTGCGGGCGATCTCGTAGATCCACGGCTTGAAGAGGATTTCGGAGTCGGTCGCGCGCATCCGGCGCAGCGCCGAGACGAACGCCTCCTGTGTCACGTCCTCCGCGCGCGCGTCGTCGCGGGTCACGCGACGGACGAAGCTCACTATCCGGCGCTGGTAGCGCCGGTAGAGCTCCTCGAAGGCCCCGTCGTCACCCGCGCGAACACCGGCGACCAGCTCTGTGTCGCTGGCGGCCGTCCCTGTCGCGACCACTGCCCCCGCTGCACTCATCCTTGCCTCCGTCGCAAACGCGTCCCCCACCTGCATCCGGCCTTACCGCGTAGAGCGGGGCATGGTACCCCCATCCGAAGGTTTTTCCATCCTCCCACCCTCTCCCCCAGTGGGCCTCCCCCGAGCTTCCGCATCGGATTCGCGCCCCCGAACCCGCAATCTGCGGAAATCCGGTTGCGCCGTCGGATGAGACCGCTACTGTTCTTCGCACGCCGCAAGCGACGAGGAGGAGTAGTCAATGGCGATCCACCTGACGCCCACCGAGCTTGGCCGGGAGGCGGGGATGCACCGGCGCGAAGTCATCCGCAAGTGCATGGAGCTCGGGGTGCCGATCTTTCAGGGACGGATCGACAAGACTCTCTTCATCTTCAGCCTGCAGGAAGCGCAGAAGAAGCAGCAGCTCGCCAAGGCGTAGCGCCTCGCGCCACTCCCCTTAGACTCCCCGTCTAACCGGACGAGGGGGAGTTTCCCGATGGAAGTGAAGACCGCCGCCGCCCAGGCGACCGGCTCCAAGACGATCGCCGACATGCTGCCGCTCGCGGTCGAGCGCTTTGGCGACCAGGCGGCGCAGCGGTACAAGGTCGGCGAGGACTGGAAGGACATCTCCTATGCCGAGCTCGGCGAAATCGTCCGCGAGGTGTCGCTCGGCCTCATCGACCTCGGCCTCGAGCCCGGCGACAAGGTCTCGATCCTCGCCCACACGCGCCCCGAGTGGACGCACGCGTCGTTCGGGATCTTCACCGCCGGCTGCACCCTCGTCACGATCTACCAGACGAACTCGCCGGAGGAGTGCCAGTACGTGGCCGGCCACTCCGAATCGCGCGCGGTCTTCGTAGAGGACGCCGAGCAGCTCGGCAAGATCCGCGCGGTCCGCGCGGAGCTGCCCGACCTCGACTTCGTGATCGTCATGGATCCCGAGGGCGCGGAGCTCGGCGACGACACGATCACGCTCGAGCAGCTCCGCCAGCGCGGCCGCGGACACGACGAGCAGGACTACGAGGCGCGTTACTCGGCGGTCTCGCCCGAGGACTACTGCCTCTACATCTACACGTCCGGGACCACCGGCCCGCCCAAGGGCTGCCTGCTGACACATGCCAACTACCGCGCGATCACGGACGCCGTGGTCAACCAGGGCGTGATCCAGCCCGGCGACAGCACCTACCTCTTCCTGCCCCTCGCCCATGCCTTCGCGATCCTGATCCAGCTCGCCACGCTGGACCTGGGCGCGACGATCGCCTACTGGTCGAAGGACCCGCAGCAGATCATCCCCGAGCTCACCCAGGTCAACCCGACCTACTTCCCGTCGGTGCCGCGGATGTTCGAGAAGATCTACACGCTGGCGACGGCGGCCGCCGGCGACCCGGAGAAGCTGCGCAAGAGCGTCGAGCTCGGCGTGAAGGTCCGCCAGCTCCAGGCGCACGACGAGGAGGTGCCGGCCGAGCTCCAGGAGGCGTTCGACAAGGCGGAGGAGGGCCTCTACAAGAACGTCCGCGCCCTGTTCGGCACGAACATGCGCGAGTGCGTGACCGGCGCCGCGCCGATCGCCGGGGAGATCCTCGAGTTCTTCTACGCCTGCGGCGTGCCGGTGATGGAGGGCTACGGCATGACCGAGACCGCCACCGCCGCCACGGGCAACCGGCCGGACGACTTCCGCTTCGGCTCGGTCGGCAAGCCGTTCGACGGCGTCGACGTGAAGATCGCCGACGACGGCGAGGTCCTGATCAAGGGCCCGAACATCTTCAAGGGCTACTACAAGAACGACGAGGCCACCAAGGAGGCGCTCGAGGACGGCTGGCTCCACACCGGCGACCTAGGCCGGCTCGACGAAGACGGCTTCCTCTACATCACCGGCCGCAAGAAGGACATCATCATCACGGCCGGCGGCAAGAACATCACGCCCGCCAACCTCGAGAACGGGCTCAAGCAGACGCGCTGGATCTCGCAGGCCGTGGTCGTGGGCGACCAGCGCCCCTACCTGGTCGCGCTGATCACGCTCGACCCGGAGGAGCTGCCCACCTTCGCCGAGCAGAACGGCCTCGAGCCGTCGGAGGTCGCCTCTTCGGAGGCGATGAAGGCGGAGGTCCAGAAGGTCGTCGACGAGGTGAACTCACACGTCGGGCCGGTGGAGCAGATCAAGCGCTTCGAGATCCTGCCCGATGACCTCTCCCAGGAGACCGGCGAGCTGACGCCGACGCTGAAGGTCAAGCGGAACGTGGTGCACGAGAAGTTCAGCGACGTGATCGATTCGATCTACTCGCGCGCTCGGGCGTAGCCGGCCGCTCGGCCGACGCCGCGACGCATTCGCTCTCGGGGGTACGCTCGCAGGCTCGCTCAAAGAGCCCCCCTCGAGCGAACGCGATCGCGTCGCGGCCGGCGGAGGGGCGGCTTGGCCGGCTCAGCGTCCGCATCGAGCGTCCCGCAGTGCCGCCTATAGCCGGCACTTCGGGACGTTCGGATGAGTTGGCGGGGCCTGGGTAGCTGAAGTCCATGCCCGCAGCGGTCATCGCCTTCGATGTAAACGAGACGCTGCTGGATCTGCGAGCGCTCGATCCCGTGTTCGAAGAGTTGTTCGGCGACGCATCGCTGCGCGGACAGTGGTTCGCCCAGATGCTGCAGGTGGCGTTCGTGGGCGCGATCACCGATCGCTATGTGGACTTCACGAGCTCGCAACGGGCGGCGCTCGACATGCTCGCCCAGCGGCGCGACGCCAGGCTCCCGCCCGACGCAGCCGATCGGGTGACGTCGGCGATGCAGGCGCTCCCCGCGCATCCCGACGTGCCGGATGCGCTCTCGCGGCTGAGCGCCGGCGGTTATCGCCTCGCCACGCTGTCGAACTCACCCTTGGATGTCGAGCAGGCGCAACTCGCCTACGCGGGGCTCACCGACCACTTCGAGGCGATCCTCTCCGCCGACACCGTGCGAGCGCTCAAGCCCCGTCGCGAGGCCTACCAGCTGGTCGCCCGCACGTTCAGCTCGCCGATCGAGGACGTCACGCTCGTCGCGGCGCATGCATGGGACGTCGCCGGCGCGCTCGCGGCGGGTTGCCGGGCGGCTTTCGTCGCGCGGCCGGGCATGCCGCGCAATCCCATCGACCCGGAGCCCGACTTCGCCGCGGCCGACCTCGGCGAGCTCGCGGATCGCATACTCGCCGCTTGAGCACGCGCCCCGGCGTTAGGCCGGGCTCCGCCCGGGGGATCATCCGCTTGGATCTGTGACGCGGGGCACGAGCCGGTTGATGGGATTCAGCGACGGCGTGTTCGCCATCACCATCACGCTGCTCGTTCTCGAGATCAAGCCGCCCCACGACGGGGATCTGCTGCACGGCCTCCTGGACCTCTGGCCGTCCTATCTCGCCTACGCGCTCACGTTCCTGTTCATCGGTCAGGTGTGGGCCAATCATCACGTGATGTTCGACCACATCCGCACGGCCGACCGCATCGTGCTGCTCCTCAACACCCTGCTCCTGATGGCCGTGGCGTTCCTCCCGTTCGCCACCTCGGTTCTTGCGGAGGCGCTGCGCAAGGGAAACGACGAGCGGACCGCCGTCGTCTTCTACGGCATCGCCTTCAGCCTGACCGCGCTGACGTTCAACGCGGTCTGGCACTACGTGCGCCGGCACCGGATGCTCAACGAGACCCTCGATCCCACGGGGGCCGAAGCAATCGGCAGGCGCTTCCAGCTCGCACTCGCGTGGCTCGGGGCGGGCGCGCTCCTCGGGGCCGCCCTACCCGTCCTCGGCGTCATCGTGATCGCATCCTTCAACGCCTTCTACTGGCTCCCGATAGCCGGGGAGGCCGGGCGTTAGCCGCCCCACGATGCAGTCACCCGAGGGGGGCTCTTTGAGCGAGCCCGCGAGCGTACCCCCTCGGGGGAATGCATCGGGGGGCGGCCGACAGCCAGCCCCCTAGACTTGCCCTCTGGCCATGGCGAGCAACGACCCCACGGATACGGGCGGGCTCTTCGTCGGGCGACGGCCTGGCACGGGCCCGGTCCGCTACCGATCACGGCCCGAGCGCACGGGCGCACCGCGGCAGCGCGCCGACAGCCTGCTCGCGTTCGGGATCCTCGTTCTCGAGTGCCTGCTCTGCCTGACCCTGTTCGGGCCGCAGCCGGCGGCATGGCTGTGGGTCGGCTCCCAGGTCCAGTACCTGACCGGCTTCGTCACGGCGGGGATCACCTCGATCATGGTCGGCTGCTGCGCCTCGTTGTTCCTCACGGTCGCGCTCTGCAAGCGGCTCGACCACGCCTGGAAGCTCGTGCGCCGCGCCGCCGGTCACAAGCAGGAGCGCGGGGCCCTGGAGCGGATCTTCGTGCTGAGCGTCGGGATCGCCACGGTCGGCTTCTGCACCTGGTTGTTCCTGATCCACGGCCCCGGCTCGTCGTTGGTCCCCGGCCAGCCGGCCTGATGGGGCTGCTCGACTACTACCGCCAGTTCGAGGAGGTCGACGAGGAGGAGCTGAACGTCGCGCGGCGCGAGCGTCGGCGGCGCGAGAAGGAGTTGGCGCTCCAGGAGGTGCCGGAGCTCGACCTGTCGGGCACGGAGTGGCCGGACATGCCGAACTCGGAGGTCGTGAACGCGTCGATCTACACGGCGCGCGGTCGCGTGAACGGCTACCCCGACCGCCACGCGGAGGACGTGCGCCGCATGCTCGCCGAGCGCCACGAGGTAGAGCCCGAGCAGATCGCGGTGGGCAACGGGGCCGCCGAGCTGCTTCAGTCGGCCGCGCTGGCGCTGCTCTCCGAGGGCGACGAGCTCGTCATGCCCTGGCCCTCCTATCCGCTCTACCCGCTCATGGCCACGCGCGCCGGAGCCAGGCCCGTCGCGGTCGACCACCTCGAGGACCTGCGCGGCGCCGTCGGCGACCGCACGAGGGTCGTGGTCATCTGCAACCCCAACGACCCGACGGGCACCTACCTGGCCGCGGAGGAGGTCGGTGCGCTCGCCGCCGGCCTGCCGAGAGAGGTTCACGTGCTCGTGGACGAGGCGCTCGTCCACTTCCAGGACGTCGAGCCGATCGACTCCGTGCTGCGACTCACCGACGCCTTCCCCAACCTGCTCGTCTTCCGCACGTTCTCCAAGGCTTACGGCTTGTCGGGGCTGCGGGCCGGCTACGCGGTGGGCTCGACCTCCGCCACCCGGACGCTCGATGCGATCGCCCCGGTGCTGGGCGTGAACGCCCTGACCCAGGCGGCGCTCGCACAGACGCTCAAGATCGGCGGGCCCGAGGTGGAGCGCCGCCGCGCCAGCGTGATCAAGGAGCGGACTCGCCTGCTCGACGCCCTCCGCGAGCTACCGGTGGACGTGAGCGACAGCCAGGCCAACTTCATCTGGCTGGCCGCGCGCGGCGTGTCCGGCAACGAGCTGACCGCCCGCCTCGGCAACCAGGGCGTGATCGTCGCGGCTGGCGGACCGCTCGGAGCGGACGACCACATCCGCGCCGCAATCCGCAACAGCGGCGCCACCGACAGGCTGCTGAACGCGCTCGAGCGTGCTCTAGCCTGACTCGCGTGGCCGGCGTCGTAGAGCAGCTCACCATCTCACCCAAGCCGCACCAGCTTCCGTCGCCGGTCGAGCACATCGAGGTGGTGCCCGGACAGGGCCCGCGCGGCGACCGCAAGTTCATCCCCGAGCCGAAGAAGCGGAAGGGCAAGGACCTGACGCTGATCGAGGCCGAGGCGCTCGAGGGGCTGCGGGCCGAGACCGGGATCGAGATGACCCACGAGGAGTCCCGGCGCAACGTGCTCACCCGCGGGATCCGCCTGAACGACCTCGTCGGCAAGCGCTTCCGCGTTGGCGAGGTCGAGTGCGAGGGCGTGGTGCTCAACGACCCCTGCACCCATCTCGAGAGCATGACCTACCCCGGTGTGCAGGCCGGCCTCGACAACCGCGGCGGCCTGCGGGCGAACGTGCTGAACGGCGGCACCATCAAGGTCGGCGACGACGTCGCCGAGCTCTCAGGCTAGGCCGGCGCCTTCGACCACTCCGCCTTGTGCCGGCGCTTGGTGGCCTGGTAGTCCGCCAGCGCCTGCGCGGAGTCGACGTCCCCCAGCGTCGGGTGCCAGGGCACGAGCCCCTCGGCGGCCTTGACGCCGAAGCGCTTCGCGAGGACCGAGCCCAGCGACTTGACCTTCATCTCGCCGAAGCCGGGCAGCCCGGCGATGTTGGCCCGCAGCTCGTCGGAGTCCGCGGCCTCGGTCCAGACGCGCGCGGCGTCGCCGTCGTAGCGGTCCTGCACGTGCAGCGCCAGCTCGTGCACCCGCTGCGCCATCGCCCCGGGGAAGCGATGGACCGCCGGCCGCTCGCGGAAGATCGGCTCGAGGTCGGCACCGGCGAGCGTGGCCGCGTCCAGGGCGCCGAGCCGCTCGCGGATCACGAGCGGACCGGCGAACGCCTTCTGGACCGTCACCTGCTGGTCGAGCGCGAACCCGACGAGAAGCGCCATCGGATCCGAGGCGATCAGCTCGTTGGCTTCGTCCGAGTCGGTGAAGTAGAGGCGGTCGGGCATCGCGGTTCGAGGTTCAACCTACCGCGCAGCAGCTCGTCGTAGGCGGTGACCACAACGTCGAGCGAGTGCCGTTCGGCGCTCCTCCGCGCCTCGCGCCCGATCCGGGCCCGCAGGTCGGGGTCGCGCGCCGCCCTGAGGATGGCCTCGGCAAGGGCCGGAACGTCGCCCGTCGGATGGAGCAGGCCCGTGCGACCGTGCTCCACGACCTCTGCTGCGGCCGGGATGTCGCTCGCCACCAGCGTCCGGCCGCAGGCCTGTGTCTCCAGGTAGGCGAGTGCCTGCGCCTCCCCCGCCGAGGGCATCGCGACGACGTCGGCGGCGTTGATGTGGCGCGGCACCTCGGCGTGATGAACCCAGCCCGTGAAGCGGAAGGCCTCCGCGAGCCCGCGCTCGGCGCAGTCCGCCTCGAGCTCCTCGCGACAGGGCCCCTCGCCCACGACCGCGAACAGCGCCTCCGGCTCCTCGCGGAGGACGATCTCCGCGGCGGCCACCAGGTCGTGTGCGCGCTTCAGCCGCTTGAGGTTCGACACGTGCGCCACCACCAGCCGGCCGCCGGCGGCGGGAGCCGGCTGGAAGCGGTCGAGGTCGACCGGGTTGGGCACGACATGGACGCCGGGCACGCCCAGCCCGGCGAGCGTGTCCCGCATGTGCCGCGCGGAGCTGACGGGAACGTCTACCTGGCGCATGAGCCCGATCAATTGGTCCGCGAGCTCGGGCGGATAGGTGCCGCCGAGGATGCCCATGGTCGTGGCGCCCTGGATCAAGAGAACGGTCGGGATTCCGTTCGCCAGGCCTAGAACGTGCGGGGCGAACGACTCGCGGCCGATCACGATCGCGTCGGGGGTCTGATCCGCGACGGCCGCCGTCACGAGCTGCTCGATGCGCTCCCGCTCCAGCCGCCGGTAGTCGTCGGAAGGAGGTGTGTCCGGCGAGGTGTCGAGATAGGGGAGCGTGAAGCGCCGGAGCGGCAGGTCCGGATGCTCGTCGGCGAACGGGTCGCGGGCTCCGTCCGTGATCGGCGCGATCGCTTCGACGCGGTAGCCGCGGCGCGCCAGCCCGGGCAGGACCTGGGCCGCGACCAGCGCGCTGCCGCCCTGGTGCGGCGGCAGCGTCCCGACGTAGAGGAGCCGCGCGCTGCCGCTCACGCCGCCATGGCGCCGTGGCCGAAAGCGACCTCCCCGAGCAACGAGTGCCCGTGGTCGATCTCGCCGAGCAGGCGCAGGCCGCCGCGAACGCGTCCCGGGTCCTCCGCCCGCAGGTGGGCTCCGTACTCGCGGAAGCCCTGCGCGAGCCGCGGCGGCCGCAACCGCAGCAATGCTCGGAGCTCGCGGGCAGCGACGGAGCCCTCGGGCCCGTCGACGAGCGCGTCGAGGAAACGAGCGTCGGCGGGAGACGGACACGGCTTGGGCTCGTCGCCGCTCACCCGCGCAAAGGTCCCGTGGCCGAGCGCGATCCGCGCGGCCGGTGCCATGGGATGCGGGCTGCGGCGCAGCCGCCCGAGCCTCCAGGCGAGCGCGGCTTCGTCGCCGCGATGGACGTAGCGGGCGCCGAGCATGAAGTAGGTGCCGAACACGTAGGCCGCGTCGTAGGGGGGCCGGTGCAGGCCGAGTATCGGCCTCTCCACCACCCAGCGCGTGTGCCAGCCCGCCCGCGCGAGGCTCATGTAGAAGTCGACCTCGGGAGCCGGCGTGTCGCGCAGGCCGCCGTCCGCGAACACGGAGCGGCGGAACATCTTTACTCCGGCGACCCTGCCCACCAGCGGATCGTCGAGGGCCCCTACCGCGATTGCCGTGTCCGGGCCCATCGCGCGCCGCAGCGTCTCGAAGCAGTCCGGCTCGAGGGTCATGTCGGCGTCGACCTGCACGAAGTAGGGCGACTCGACCCGCGCGGCACCATCGTTGAGCGCCTTGTGGAAGGGCGTCACGCCGTCGACCACGACGACCTCCGACGCCGGCAGGGTCTGCTCGCGAATCGATGCGAGGGCGCACTCCGTCGTGGGCTCCCCCAGCGACAGGAGGACGGCTGCGACGTCCGTCAAGCCTCTTCGGACTGCCTGAGAAGAGCGCCGGTGGTCTGCTCGAGGATGCGCCGCCACGCCGCGGTCTTCTCGCGCTCCTCGGCGAACTTCCGCACGACCTTGCGGACGCGCGTGGCCGAGATCTCGATGCCGTGCTTGGCGCAGAGCGCCTTGAGCCGGTCGTAGTCCTCGGCGAGCTTCAAGGTCACCGACTCGAAGCCGTGGCGCGCGATGTCCACTCGGCGGGTGAAGTTGAGGATGTTCGTCTCGAACATCAGCTCGTCGTCCGGGTCGGGCTCGATCAGGATGATGTCGACGCCCGGGTACTTCTCCGACCAGGTGCGGACGGCCTCGTGCAGGCGCTGATGGGCGAGCAGCTTGAACGCCTGATAGCCGATCTGCGGGAAGCCCATGTCCGCCACGCGGCGCACGCGGCTGCCCCACATCGTGGGGATGACCTTCTGGAAGTCGTTCACGTAGGGGACGAGCGGGTTGACGACGATCACGAACTTGGCGCCGTGCTCCACGGCGATGTCGACGTTCGTGGTCGAGCGGATGCCCCCGTCCACCAGGTGGCGGCCCTTGATGTCGACCGGCTTGTAGACCATCGGCAGCGCGGTGGAGGCGGCCACGGCGCGTGAGACCGGCACGTCGTCCCAATCGTCGGCGCCGAGGACGACCCGCTCGCACGTATCGAGGTCGGTGGCGGCCAGGTAGAGCTCGTTCTCGAGCAGGCGGAAGTCGTTGTGCCTGTCGGGGTCGCCGAGCACCTGCTCCAGGTAGCCCTCGACCGCCTGGCTGTCGTAGACGCCGGATGGCAGCGCCTCCGCGAGCCCCACCGCCAGGTCCACCACGGATGTGGAGCGGAGCTGGGTGAGCACGTTGCGAGCCAGCCCGAGCATCCGCAGGGGCAGTAGCGCGGCGGCCTGCGCGAACTCGAGGTAGTTGGGCCGCATCAGCGTGCTCCGGTCGACGTCCCGGAATGGGGTGGGCACCTGCTGGTTGACCACCCTCATCATCTCCTCGGGTGTGACCCCGTTGGCGGCCAGGCTGGCCACGAAGGCCCCGGCGCTGGTCCCCACGTACACGTCGAACTGGTTGACCGTGCGGTTCACGGCCAGGAGGTCGAGCGCCCGCAGGGCGCCGATCTCGTAGACGCCGCCCGTGAAGCCGCCGCCCCCGAGCACCAGCGCCGTGCGCGAACGGCGGCGCCGGCGAGAGGTCTTTGCGGGCGCCTTCCGCCGGCCGGCGGAGGGCTTCTCGAGCTTGACTACCTCGCCCATCTGCAACGGAAGTATCACGTAAGCGGCGGCGCGGCGACCGCACCCGTTCGCTCGCTAGCGTGTTCCGGGCCTCGATGCCCGCTCTCACGACCGCCCGGGCGGCCGCGCTGCTGGCCGCCGCCGCCCTCCTGGCGCCCGGGACCGCCGCCGCGTCCCTGCACGGCAAGCTCGCCGGCGCGATGCGCCCGGCCGGCTCGCACTCGGGCGCCTACGTCTACAACGCGACGCAGGGCAAGACGGTCTTCCGCTGGCGCGACACGCGGGCGCGCATCCTCGCCTCCAACACCAAGCTCTTCACCACCTCCGCGGCGCTCACCCGCTACGGCCCGGCCGGGACGCTCGGCACCGAGGTTCTCGGTGACGGCAGCCAGACGCCTGACGGCGTCTACCACGGCAACCTGTACCTGCGCGGTGGCGGCGACCCGACCTTCGGCAGCCGCCGCTTCATTCGCGCCAACTACGGCAGCGGAGCGAGCGTGGAGACGCTCGGCGGCCGCATCGACCAGGCCGGGATCAAGGAGGTGAGCGGCCGCATCTACGGCGACGAGTCCCGCTTCGACACCCTCCGCGGCGGCCCCGACTCGGGCTACGGCACGTCGATCTGGGTCGGGCCGCTGAGCGCGCTCTCGTTCAACCGCGGCCTCGCCAACTCGCGCGGCTCCGCATTCCAGACCAAGCCGCCGCTCACCGCGGCCAAGCGGCTTCAGGCGGTGCTCAAGCGGCGCGGGATCCGCGTCGACCACAGTGCCCGGCGCAAGAAGACCCCGTTGGCAGCGACCGTGATCGCGAGTGTCGACTCGCCGTCCATGGAGCGCCTGATCCGCCTGACCAACAAGCCCTCGGACAATTTCTTCGCGGAGATGCTGCTGAAGGACCTGTCCCTCCAGGCCACCGGCAAGGGCACCACGAAGCGCGGCGCCCGGATCGTGGCCCGCTTCGCCCGCGGCCTCGGCTCCCGTGTGCGGATCGTCGACGGCTCCGGCCTCTCAAGCTCAGACCGCGCCTCGCCCTACCGCGTCGGCCGCCTCCTGCGGTCGATGCTCAAGGGCGAGAATTTCGACCCCTTCTACGCCTCGCTCTCGCGCGCGGGCAGCGACGGGACGCTCGTCCACCGCATGCGCAGGGGCCCCGCCCACGGCCGCTGCCGCGGCAAGACCGGCACGCTCACGGGCGTGAGCGCGCTGTCCGGCTACTGCCGCGCCCGCTCGGGTGACTTGTACGTCTTCTCGGTCCTGATGAACGGCGTGAGCGTGTCGGCGGCGCACGGCCTCCAGGACAGGATCGCCCAGGCGATTGCCGGCGTTCGCTAGAACCGCGCTGATCGAAGACTAGTCCCGCTGGGCGGCCTCGATCGGCCTGCCGACGGTAAGGGCGTCCAGCAGCTCGGGATCGAGCCACTCCTTGTAGATCGCCTCCGGATCGACACCGAGCCCGTCGAGCATCTTGCTGAAGAAGCAGCGGGCCGCAGCGGCGGAGACGACGTCGATCACGTCGGCGTCGCTCAGGCCGAGTGAGCGCAGGCGGTCGATGTCGGCCTCCGTGACCGTGGTGGCGTCGTCCGCGACCTTGTCGGCCAGGTCCATTACCGCCACGTCGACCTCGTCGAGCCCGGCCGCGTGGTGGTCGATCGCGACCGCCCTGACCGCCTCGGCGTCCATGAACTGGTCGGCCAGGATCGCGCCGTGGGCCAGGGCGCAGTAGCTCGATCGCAGTCGCCGCGCCGCTGCCAGCGTGGCGAGCTCGTAACGGCGCAGGTCCATGCGCTCCTTGATCTCACCGTTGAGCTGGCGCCAGTACTTGTACAGCTCGGGCCTCAGCGAGAAGGCCCGCGTGAAGCTCGGGAGGCGGCCGATGTTCTCGCGGTCGGTCTCGTATATCTCCGCAACCGCGCCCGCGGCGTCGGCCTCGGGGATGGTCTCGATGTAAGCCATGAGCGCTCCTTTCTCGCGCTAGGCGATCAGCTCCAGGAGCCGGTCCTCGTCGATGATCTCGGTTCCGAGCTCCTGGGCCTTGTTCCACTTGCTGCCGCCGGGGTCCGCGCCCGCCACCACGAAGTCGGTCTTGCCCGACACTGAGCCGGTCACCTTGCCGCCCGCGGCCTCGATCCGCTCGGTGGCCTCCTCGCGCGACATCCCGGGCAGCGTGCCGGTTATGACCAGGGTCTTGCCCGACAGAGGGCCCTCGGGCTCCTCGGCTTCGGCACCCTCGGTCTCGAGCTTGAGGCCGTGCCCACGCAGCCGCTCGACGAGCTCGCGGGTGCGGTCCTCGGCCAGCGTCTTGTGGATCGTGTCGGCCAGGATCGGGCCGATGCCGGGCGTCTCGACGATGCCCTCGGGGCTCGCCGCGATCAGCTGGTCGACGGACCGGAACTGCTGGGCCAGGGCCCGAGCGTTGACGTAGCCGATGCCGGGGATGCCGAGGGCGTAGAGGACCCGGAAGTAGGGCGTGGCCTTGGACGCCTCGATCGACTCGAGCAGGTTGCGACCCGAGATCTCGCCGAAGCCGTCGAGGGCGGTCAGCCGCTCCTCCTCGAGCTCGTAGATGTCCGGGATGCTCTCGATCAGCTTCTCGGCGAGGAAGCGGCGCACGTTCTCCTCGCCCAGGCCCTCGATGTCCATCGCGCCCTTGCTCACGAAGTGCTTGACCGCCTGAAACAGCTGCCCGGGGCAGGACGCGCGGTTGGGGCAGATCGTCCAGACGCCGTCCTCGGGCTTGATCGTCGGGGTGTTGCAGGAGGGGCACCTCGCGGGCGGCCGCGGCGGCTTCGCTCGGCCCTTGCGCTTCTGGGCCTTGGCGGTGGGCGACACAACCTGCGGGATCACGTCACCCGCCCGGAGCACGATCACCTCGTCGCCCTCGCGTACCTCCTTGCGGCGCAGGTCCTCCTCGTTGTGGAGGGTGGCGAGCTTGACCGTCACGCCCGACACCTGGACAGGCTCGAGCACCGCGAACGGGACCATGTGGCCGGTCCGGCCCACGTTCCAGGCGATCTGCTTCAGCGTGGTCGTGGCCGTGCTCGGCGCGAACTTCCAGGCCACGGCGCCGCGCGGCTCGCGCCCCACCACACCGAGGCGCTTCTGAAGCTCGAGGTCGTCGACCTTGACCACAACGCCGTCGATCTCGAAGTCGAGCCGGTCGCGGCGCTCCTCCCAGGCGCGGCACTCCGCGAGCGTCGAGTCGACCGTGTCGTGCACCTGGACGTCCGGGTTCACCTTGAAGCCGTGCTCGCGCAGCCACTCGAGCGACTCGTATTGCGAGCGGAACTCGATCCCCTCGTGCGCCCCCACGCTGTAGGACCACATCGACAGCGGCCGCGAGGCCGTGAGCTGCGGGTCGAGCTGGCGGATCGAGCCCGCGGCGGTGTTGCGCGGGTTGGCATAGGTCGGCTCGCCGGCCGCCGCCCGCTGCTCGTTCAGCTTGGTGAACGCCTCGAGCGGCAGGTAGATCTCGCCTCTGACCTCGAGGAGCGGCGGTGCGTCCTCGATCCGCAGCGGGATCGCCTTGATGGTGCGGAGGTTCTGGGTCACGTCCTCGCCGATCTCGCCGTTCCCGCGCGTCGCGCCGCGCACGAGCACGCCGTCCTCGTAGACGAGCGAGATCGCCAGGCCGTCCACCTTCGGCTCCGTGACGAAGCGGATGGCGGCGTCCTCGACCCCTTCCTTCTTGAGCCGCGCCTCGTTCCGCTCCACCCAGCCGCGCAACTCCTCCTCGTTGCGCGCGTTGCCTAGCGAGAGCATCGGCTGGAGGTGCTCGACCTGCTCGAACTTGTCGAGCGGCTTGCCGCCCACCCGCTGCGTCGGCGAGTCGGGCGTGACGAGGTCCGGATGCTCGGCCTCGAGGTCGCGCAGCTCATTGAGAAGCGCGTCGTAGTCCGAGTCCGAGATCTCGGGGTCGTCGAGGACGTAGTAGCGGTGGTTGTGGTACTCCAGTTGCCGCCGCAGCTCGGCGGCCCGCTCGCCCGCGCTCACACCTCGCGCGCCGCGGGGCGCAGGAGTCCGTCGAGGTCGAAGCCGGCGAGGTCCTCCACGCCGGCCTCGTCGGTGAGGTCGAAGTGGAGCGGGGTGACGGCTATCCGGCCGTCGGCGATGGCCGCGAAGTCGGTGCCCTGCTCGCGCTCGTAGTCCGGCTCCACGCCGTAGATCTGGTAGCGGCGGCGCCCGCCCTCCTCCTCCGCCAGCTCGAGCCGGTCGCGGTAGATGCGCTTGCCGAGCCGGCAGGCGCTGGCGCCGCGGATGTCCCCGGCGGGGCAGTTGACGTTGAGGAGGGTGCCCTCCGGCATCGGGACCTTCTCGAGCTCCTCGACCATCCGGGCGACGAACGAGGCCGCCTGGGCGAAGTCGTCGGCCTCCCAGCGACGGCCGGCGCGAAAGTCCACGAGCCCGCGCTCCGCTTGCTGGGACACGGCGATGGCGGGGATGCCGAGCACGATGCCCTCGAGCGCCGCGGCGACCGTGCCGGAGTAGGTGATGTCGTCGCCGAGGTTGGAGCCGTGGTTGATCCCGGAGACGATCAGGTCGGGCTCCGACTCCACCAGCCCGAGCGCGGCAAAGCGCACGCAGTCGACCGGCGTGCCGTCGGTGGCGAACCCTGTGCTGCCGTCCTGGAACTCGATCTCGTCCACCCAGAGCGGCCGGCGCGTGGTGATGCTGCGCGCGGTGGCGCTCCGGTTGGAGTCGGGCGCGATCACGGCCAGCTCGATCTTCGGCACCTCGAGAAGGGCGCGGCGCATGGCATGCAGGCCGGTGGCCTGGATGCCGTCGTCGTTTGTCAGGAGAACTCTCATTGGTTACCCCCTGCGGCATCCTGCCGCAGGTCTGAGTTCATCGCCGCCATCCGGGCGGCGTGAACGGATCGACTCCGTCGATCCTTGAGGTTAGTAGCGCACCGATTCCAGATAGAGGCCGTGCGCCGCCATCTTGTCGCCGGCCTCGGGACGCGGCCGGCCCGTCAGCAGGTCGCGGTAGTGGTCGCGCGAGAGCCGCCCAGTCGCCACCGCGAGCATCGTCCCGACCAGCGTCCGCACCATGTGGCGCATGAAGGTGTCCGCCTCGATCCAGAAGGCGAGGACCTCACCGGGCTCCTCCAGCCACTCCGCCCGGAACACGTCGCGCTCGAAGCGGACGTGGTCGGTCTGGGTCGGGGTGAAGGCTGTGAAGTCGTGGCTGCCGAGCGTGGCCGCGGCGCAGTCGGCGAGAGCCTCGCGGTCCAGAGGCCGGCCCAGGTGGAGCGCGCGTCCGCGCTCGAACGGGCTCCCCGGGCTGCGCAGCTCCACGCGATAGCGGTAGGTCCGGCCGAGGGCGTCGCGGCGGGCGTCGAAGCCGTCGGCCGCACGCTCGCTCGCCAGCACGCGGACGTCGTGCGGCAGCAGCCCGTTGAGCCGCTCCGCGCTCGCCGGCTCACCCTCGTGGCTCGCCACCTGGCCGCGGGCGTGAACGCCGGCGTCGGTCCTGCCCGCGACGGTGAGCTGCGCCGGCTCCCTTCGGATCGTCGCGATCGCCTCCTCGACCGTCTCCTGCACCGAGCGCAGGCCCGGCTGCCGCGCCCAGCCCGCAAAGCCGGCGCCGTCGTACTCGAGCAGGAGGCGGGCGGTCAACCGCGCTTGCGCGCCACTATGAGCAAATAGGGCGAGTTGATCCGGAACGAGCCATCGTCGGCCTCGTTGAAGCGCTCCACGAGCGCGCGCACCTCGGCCATCATCGCGTCGAACTGCTCGGGCGAGAACGCCTGCCGCGCGGCGACCATCGTGGGCGCCGTGTCGGCGAAGCGGGCGGCGAACGACTCATAGGACTCGTCCTCCTGAAGCAGCTGCCGTGGCTCGCAGGTGACCGACGCGGCGACCCCCTCGAAGCGCTCGCGGGCGGTGTCCTCGACCCCCCACTCCTCGCTGAGCGGCACGTCCGGATCGGGCGGCGGCCCGAACTTGCGGCCGAGGGCGATCAGCTCGGCCGTGAACCCGCCGGGGATCCACGCGGTCATACCCACCGTGCCCCCCGGGCGGGCGACGCGGATCAGCTCGGTCGCCACCAGCTTCGGACGCGGGGCGATCATCGCGCCGAAGACCGAGCCAACGCAGTCGAAGCGGTCGTCCTCGAAGGGCAGCTCCTCGGCGTCGGCCTCCACCCACTCGATCTCGTAGCCCTCTTCGGCAGAGCGGGCCCGGCCGCGCTCGACCTGGCCGGGAGACAGGTCGGACGCCACGACCTTCGCCCCCTCGTGGGCACAGGCCAGGGCGAAGTTGCCGTCGCCTGCCGCGACGTCGAGAACCTCCTGCCCCGCTGAGACCGCGCAGGCGTCGCGGACCGCCTCGGCGGCCGGTCGCAGCAGGTCGGATAGAACCGAGTAGTCGCCCTGGCTCCAGATCCAGGCGTGACGCTGCTTTAGCTGCGCCAGATCCACCCCGCCGAGCCTAATCGATCGCCCCTGGCGGTCCGATAAGAGACAGGTGATCCCCGCCGCCGTCCTGATCGCCGCCGCCGCCGCATCCACAGGGCTCTGGTGGCGCCGCCACCGCCGCGCCGACGCGCTGCTCAAGGAGCTAGGCCGCGGCCTGGCGCTGGCCGCCGAGGCGGAGGGCGTCTGGTGGCGGCTCGAGCGCCGCTACACGGACGACCTCTCCGAGCTCGCGCGGGTACGCCGCGAGCTCGCCCCGCTGCTCGTGAGGCGGAACAGCCGTTGGGAGCTCTGCACCTCCGACGACGGCTCCAGCTTCGAGCTCGCGATCCTGGCCCTCCCGGTCCGCGGCCCTCATCGCCTGCGCCGCCGCGGCCGCGCGCTCGGCTACCAGCGCCTGCTCACGGCTCGCGGCCACCACGGCGTGATCGCCTACGACAGCTTCGCCGAGAACGAGCGCTACCTGCCGGGTCAGCCGCAGCGCGCGAGCGCCGTGGCGTAGAAGCGGATGTAGGACCCCCAGTGCGCTCGCCAGTACGAGCGCTGGTGGGCGCCGGGCCAGTGCCGGACCTTGATCGGGACGTGGCCGTCGCGCAGCGCCGCCACGAAGGCCCGGTCGCCGGGGTCGAACGGGTCGCGGGTGCCCGCGTCGAGCCACAGCGGCTGGCGCGCAAACCGGCGCGGGTGCGAACGGGCGACGCCGATCACGTCGTTGTGGGCGAAGTCGCGCACGTCGTCGAACGCGCCCGGGGCGGTCTGCGACGCCTTGGCCCACAGGGCCGGCGAGTGGCCGCCGACGGCGCATAGCCGGCGCTTCGAATGGAGGGCGAAGTCGTAGGCGCCGAAGCCGCCCATCGAGATGCCGCCCACCGCCACGCGCGCGGTGTCGGTGCCGAAGCGCTCCTGAGCCTGGGGGATCACCTCGTTGTCGAGATAGGCGCGCCAGTCGCCGTCGTCGCGGTCGTGCCAGTAGGAATGGTCGCCGCCGTAGGGGAAGACGATCACCGGGGCACGCTTGCCCTGCCGCTGGAGCGCGGCGAACATCTCGCCGTCGAGGTTCGAGTCCTCGTTGCTGCCGCGCCCGTGGAGGAAGACGAGCAGGGGCCGGCCGCGACCGTCCGTGGCCGGCGGGATCACCGCGGTCTCGCGCAGCGTCCGGTCGAGGATCGCGCTGTCGACCTTGAAGTGCACCACCTGCGCGCCCTGCCTGCTCGTCCCCTCCTCGAGGTGGCTCACCGAGAGCGCGCCGACCACGACCGCGGCGAGCACCAGCGCCGCCAGGCCGCCGAGCCAGTACCTCATGCCGGCTCGAAGCCGAGCATCCGCCCGTAGAAGGCGAGCTCCTCCTCGAGGCAGCGGACGATCGTCTCCTTGCGCCGGAAACCGTGCTGCTCGCCCTCGAATGCGAAGTACTCGTGGGACACGCCGTTCGCCTCGAGCGCTTTCACCATCTGCTCGGCCTGCGACGGCGGCACGACCTCGTCCTCGAGCCCCTGGAACAGGATCACCGGCGCGCGGAGCCGGTCCGCGAAGTGGATCGGGGAGCGCTCGCGGTACTTCTCGGCCTGCTCCGGATAGGGGCCGATCAGCCCGTCGAGGTAGCGCGACTCGAACTTGTGCGTGTCCTGGGCGAGCGTCTCGGCGTCGGCCACGCCGTAGTAGCTGGCGCCGCTCGCGAAGGTGTCATGGAAGACCAGCGCGCAGAGCGTGGTGTAGCCACCTGCGCTCCCGCCGTGGATGAGCAGGCGCTCGGGATCTACCTCGCCCTGCTCGCCGAGGTAGCGGGCCGCCGCCATGCAGTCGGCCGTGTCGACGATTCCCCACGTGCCGCGCAGCCGCTCCCGGTATTCGCGGCCGAAGCCGGTGCTGCCGCCGTAGTTCACGTCCACCACGCCGAATCCGCGGCTCGTCCAGTAGAGCAGCGCCCGGCGCAGCTCCGGGGCGCGGTGGCTCGTCGGACCGCCGTGGATCTCGACCACGAGCGGGGGCTTCTCCCCTTCCGGCGCTTCGAACTCGCCATTGGCGGGCGGGTAGTAGAAGGCGTGCGCGGTCAGGCCGCCGTCGGTGGGGAACTCGATCGCGCGCGGCCGCGAGACCAGCCCGGGCTCGACCGGCTCGCCGTCCGCGGGCCGGAGCTCGGTCGGCTCGCCGTCGGGAAGGTCGACCGACACGATCTGCGTCTCGCGTTCCGGGCTGCCGGCGATGAACAGGACGGTGTTGCCGCGGCTCCGCAGCGTCGGGAACTCGAAGGAGGTGTAGGGAAGGCCGAGGTCCTCGGGACCGTCGGCGCCCGGGCTGAGCAGGCAGAGGCGCTCCTCCGCCCGGTCGCAGCGAATGCAGGCGATTGCGCCGTCCCCGAGGAACGCGTACGTCGAGCCCCCGAACAGCCACTGCGGGTAGCCGAGCTCGGCCGCCTCCGAGGTCAGCGCCTCCACCACGTTCTCGCGCTCGCGGTAGATGTTCCACCAGCCGCTGCGGTCGGAGACGAAGTGGAGGTCGCCGTCCGGGCTCCACTCCGGCTGCCAGATCGACTCGCCCGGACCGCCCGCCACCGGGCGCGGCGCCTCACCGTCGATCCGGGCGTCCCAGAGCTCGCTGCCGTCCCAGGGCATGTTGGGGTGGTCCCAGCAGGTCCAGGCGATCCGCTCGCCGTCCGGGCTGATGCGCGGGAACGAGTAGAAGTCGCGGCCGGTCGCGAGAACGTCGGGCTCGCCCG
Organism: Thermoleophilaceae bacterium; assembly: GCA_036406475.1. Taxonomy (GTDB): domain Bacteria; phylum Actinomycetota; class Thermoleophilia; order Solirubrobacterales; family Thermoleophilaceae; genus DASXBA01. The sequence goes on from DASXBA010000007.1 coordinate 56,318, forward strand.
AGCCGTCGGCTGGAACCGCAACCAGCTCGTTGACCACCTCGTCGCCCAGGTGGGACTCGCGCACGCAGACGATCTTGCTTCCGTCGGGCGTCGCGCGACCGTCGGCATAGCGCAGGCCGGCCGGCACGGCCGGCTCAGGGGTGATCGCCCGCGGCTCCTCGCCAGGGTCCTGGCGGTAGAGCCGCTGGTCCTCGAAGTCCGAGAAGAAGACGGTGTCGCCGTGCAGGAGCCAGGCGCCGCCGCCGTACTCGTGCACGCGCGTGCGGACGTAGAACCCGGGGGGCGTGACGTCCTCCGGCTCCCCGCCCGGCCGCCTGCGCACCAGCACCGTGCGTCCGTCCTCCGCGGGCCGGCCCTCGAGCCACCAGGCCGACCCGTCCGGGCCGAGCGCGGGCTCGGCCAGCCGCGTGCCGGCACTCGCCACCAGCTCGGCCATGATCGGCGAGCGCCAGGAGCCGTAGGGCGCCATCTCCGCCATTCGGCGGCAGTCTAGGAGCCGCGGGCCCTCAGCCCGGTCGCCGGCGCCAGCGCGGATCGTGCAGCCGGCGCTCGCGCTCCCGCCGCCGGTGCCGCTCCTCCGCCCGCGCGCGGTCCTCGCTCAGCCCGACCTCGAGGAACAGGAGCAGCAGCACCGCCCCGACACCGATCGTCACGCAGGCGAGGCCGATCAGGTCGCCGGTGAAGCCGCCGACGAAGAGACCGAAGACGATGCCCGCGACCACCACCCCGGCCGCGGACCCGAACGCCATCAAGCGCGAGCGCGGATCCATGACTCAGTCGGCCAGCGCGTCGATCGCCGCCCGCACCTCGTCCGCCGCGGGCTGGGGGCCGAAACCGGTCAGGCACCAGGTGGCGCCCGCGTCGATCCAGGGCTGCGGATGGGTGCCCGGCGGGTTGGTCACGACCACGTCGAAGCCGGGGGCGCGGTCGGGCATGTCCGCCAGGAGCTCCCTCAGCGCCTCGGGCCCGGGCATGTCGATCGGGAAGAGTCCCTCGTAGCGGGCGGCGCGACCCAGCGGCCGGCGGTGCGGCCAGCGCGTGGCCACCCAGATCGGGATCCGCGGCTCCTGAGCGGGTCGCGGCTCGAACTCGCCGCCCCAGTAGCCGACGACCTTCTCGAGGCCCTCGTCGAGCAGACGCGCCCGCGCGCGCGGGTCGCCCTCCTCGCCGAACCTGGCCGGGTCGAACTCGCCGGTGCGCTCGCTGCCGAGGCCGACGCCGAGCACGAGCCGCCCGGAGCTGAGACGGTCGAGCGTCGCCGTCTCGCGCGCGAGCTGGTGCGGACGGCGGCGCGCGACCGGGGTGACGAGCGGTCCGATCGTGAGGCGCTCGGTGGCCAGCGCCACGGCGGTGAGCGTCACCCAGGGATCGGCCAGCTCGCGAACCGGCTCGCGGTAGACGACGTGGTCCCAGACGAAGAACCCGTCCCAGCCTCGCTCCTCGGCCCGGGCGGCCAGCTCGGCCACCAGCGCCGGGTCGGATAGCTCCTCGAACGGCGCCACGAAGATCCCATTCAGGGCCATGCCCAGAGGGTACGATGGCCACGTGACCCGCGCCGCGCGCATCGCTGCGCTCGTCGTCGTCGCGGCCGCCCTGCCGTCGGCCCCCGCGGCCGCCCAGTCGAAGGGCCCGACCGTCGTCATGACCGGCGGGCTGCTCTACCACACGGAGGACGTCCCGCCCAACTCGATCAGGACGTTCACGGTCACCTGCCCGCCCGGCTACGTCGCCATGAGCGGGACAGCCACCGACGCCGACGGCTCCACCCAGCTGGGGTCCGTCCCGAAGGGCGCGCGCTCGTGGACGTTCAGCTTCGGCCAGCCGGTGACCGCGGCAAGGACGGCCCACGTGATCGTCCTGGTCGTCTGCTCGAAGCCCAGGCCGTTCTTGCCCGGGATCGCGGGCAAGCTCAAGGTCAAGGTCAAGACGAAGGCGCTCAAGTCGCCTGACATCGTCATCCCGCCCGGCGACAGCGAGAGCACCAAGCTCAAGTGCCCGAGCGGGGCGGCGCCCACGGGGTCGGGCGAGAGCGTGGCGCCGGCCGAGGCCCAGCCGAAGGGCGAGCGCGCTCGGGCGGCGGCGGTGCTGTCGAACGGGCTCGTCGCCCGCGAGACGCGCGACCTGCCGGTGCGGGGCGGCTTCCGCTTCACCGTCCGCAACCCGGCCGCCGTGCCCCAGACCGTGCGGCACTACGGGCGCTGCCTCTACCGCAGGGCGAGCTACCGGCGCCGCCACGGACGCAAGCACCGGGCCAGGACGAAGGTCCTGCGGCTCCTCTTCAACGACACCGCTCAGCCCGGCAGCAACCTCTTCCAGCACTCGTGCCCGCGCCGGACCTTCCCCCTGAGCGCCGGCCACGAGTATGCGAGCGACGAGGACATGATCGTGTTCGGCCACGCCGTGGGCCGGCCTCGGCGGGTGCTGACGCCGGTGATCAGCCAGGAGGATGTGCCCGAGGAGTTCAGGCACCCCCTGCTGTGTGAGCCGGGCGCGCTGTCGAAGCGCGCGCTCAGGTAAGGGCACGCACGGCGGCGGTGACCGCTGCCGCGCCCACCACCACCACGAGCAGCGGCGCGCGCACCGCGATCGCGGCGATCGCCGCGGCGAGGCCCGCGGCGCGCGCGTCGACGACCAGCGAGCGATCGGACGCGAAGGTGTCGACGAGCACGAGCGCCGCGAGCAGCGCCGGCGCGAGCAGGGCGATCACCCCGTTGGCCCAGCCCGGCAGCTCGCGGCCGCCGACGAGGACGGGACCGGACGCCTTGATCACGGCGCCCACGACGGCCAGTACGCCGATCGTCGTCCAGACCTCGGTCACCGCTGCCGCACCCCCACCAGCGCCGCGAGCGAGGCGGCAACGATCGGGATCCCGGGGGGCGCCAGCGGCGTGAGCGCCAGTGCCAGCGCGCCCCCGATGAGGGCTGCCCCGCGCGCCCGCCGGCTCTCCTGTAGCTCGGGGACCAGCAGCGCGAGGAAGAAGGCCGGGAACATAGCGTCGAGGCCGAGCTTGTCCGGATCGCCGATCGCGGAGCCCGCCAGCGCGCCGATCACCGTGCCGGCGAACCAGCCAACGTATTGCGGCAGGGTGGCCCCGATCAGCAGCTTTCGGTCGAAGCGGCCGCCGCGGTTGGCCAGCGCCCAGGAGGCGTCGACCACGGCCTGGCCCTCGATCGCCCGGCGCACCGGCCCACCCTCCAGCGAGGGGGCGAAGGCGATGCCCATCGGCAGGAAGCGCGCGTTGACCAGCGCCGCGGCCAGGACAGCGGCGAACACGGTCCCGCCGTCCCCGAGCACCGATGAGGACGCGAACTGGGCGGAGCCCGAGTACACGATCGCGGACATCACGATCGGCGCGCCCAGGTCCCAGCCCAGCGAGCGCGTGACGACGCCGAACGACACGCCGATCGCCAACGTCGGCAGCAGGAACGGCAGGCCGGCCCGCATCCCCTGCCTGTAGGTGGTCGCGGCCGCCATCGCGGGCAAGCGTACGCAGTGGCCTGCATGCTCAGACCACCGCCGAGCGTCCCGCGAGGCCGCCTCTGGCCGGCCATCACGGACGTTCGATGCTCTAGCGCGGCGCCACTCCCGCGGCCGAAACTGGCATTGTGAGCAGGTGGACCTCGGTGTCCATCTGCCGCTGATCCAGTTCGGCGACGAGCCGCTCAGCGCGCGGCGGCTCTACGAGACCGTCGACTCGGCCCGGGAGTGCGGCTTCGGCGCCGTATCGGCCAACGACCACTTCGTCTTCCAGACGCCCTGGCTCGACGGCCTGGCGGCGCTGGCGAGTGTCGTGGACCGCTCGGGCGAGATGGAGCTGGCCACCACGATCGCGCTTGCCGTCCTTCGCGGTCCCGTGCGACTCGCCAAGGCCCTGGTCGCCATCGACATCCTCTCCGAGGGGCGCGTTGTCGCGGGGGTCGGACCAGGATCCTCCGCCCGCGACTACGAGCTGATCGGCGTTCCGTTCGAGGAACGCTGGAAGCGCTTCGACGAGACCCTCGCTGCCCTGCGCCCACTCCTCGGAGGCGACTCGGAGCTCGAGCCGGGCCCCTGGGGTGACCGCATTCCGCTCTGGATCGGCAGCTGGGGCTCGGACGCCGGGCTCGCACGGGTAGCGAAGTTCGCCGACGGCTGGCTCGCCTCGGCCTACAACACCACGCCCGAGGGCTTCGCGGATGCGCGCGCAAAGCTGTCCGGCGTGCTCGAGCAACGTGGGCGCGACCCCGCCGGATTCCCCAACGCCGTTGCGACGATGTGGACCTGGGTCTCAGAGGACAAGTCCGATCGCACGCTCGAGGACGTCCTCGCGCCCATGCTGCGCCGCGACCCCACGGAGCTCGGCCCGCAGGTCTGCGTCGGCCCGCCTGAGCACTGCGCCGAGCTCCTCGCCCGCTACGCCGATGCCGGCTGCGAGCGCATCTACATCTGGCCGCTCGGCGACGAGCGGCGGCAACTGGAGTTGATCGCCTCCGCGCGCAACTAGTGGGCCGGCTCCGGGTTATAGTCGCATCGTGCGGCGCTGGCCCAATTCGCTGTTCGTGGGGATCCTCGCGTGCCTCTGCCTCGCGGTGGCCGCCGCGCCGGCTCTGGCGAGCAACGACTCCTCGGCCACTCCGACGCCGCTCACGTTCGGCCAGCCCGAGCAGGTCAACAGCGCCGGCTACACGGTCCAGCCGGGCGAGCAGAACACCACGGCGCCGTTCGCCCAGCAGTGCGAGAGCGGGCACAACGTCGGCGTGGCTCGCACCGCCTGGTACACGATCCGCGGCAACGGCCACCGGATCGTGGTCAGCACCGAGGGCTCGTTCTTCGACACCGCGATCTTCGCCTACTCCGGGTCGCCGAGCGGGCCGTTCGTGCGCTGCAACGACGACACCTCCGGAGTCGACCTCCAGTCGTCGGTCAGCATCGACACGGCGAGCGGCAAGACCTATGCGATCCAGGTCGGCCGCGCCTGCAACGAGACCGGCCCGCCCACCTGCGTCTCCCAACCCTCCGCCGGCCCGCTCCGGGTGGAGGCGACGGACATCGAGCCCACGCCGCGCCTCGCTCCCAAGGCCTCCTTCTCGGTCCGCTTCTTCAGGCGCTACACCAAGTTCACGACGCTGAACGTCAGCGGCGCGTCGCGCGGCTCCAGGGTCACAATCCTCTGCAAGAGCCGGAAGCGGGGCTGTCCCTTCAGCAAGATCTCGAAGAAGGTCAAGTCGCGGAAGACGCTCCGCTTCGGCAAGCGGCTCAAGCGCGCCCATCTCAGGCCCAAGGCCAAGATCACGGTCCGGGTGACCAAGTCCGGCTTCATCGGCTGGCTGCGCACCTACACCGTCCGCGCCGGCAAGCTGCCGAAGAAGAAGACCTACTGCCTGCGCCCGGGGTCGACCAAGCCCCGGAAGCACTGCGGCTAGGCGTCCAGCGCCGCCTGTAGAGCCGGCAGGTCCGGTGAGCCGAAGACCACGCGGTTGCGGGTGGCCACGTAGACCAGGTCGAGGTTGACGCCGGCCCTGGCGATCTTCCGCGTCAGGTCGGCGAGCACGCCCGGCCGATCCTCGACCTCGACGACCACCACCTCGCGCTCGCGGGCGACGGTCACGCCATGTGAGATCGCCAGCGAGTGCTTGGCCGCCTCGGCGTGCTTCACGAGGATGTGGAGCTCGGCCCGGTCGCCCGGCCCGACGCAGGTGGCGGCCGCAATGTTCACGCCCGCGTCGCTGATGGCGCTGGCGACCTCTGCCAGCGAGCCGGGGGTGTTCTCGATGTCGATGACGAGGTCGACGGCCATACGTCCGTGTGCGCGGCAGCCTATCTGCGCGCGGAGCGATTAGTTTGCGCCCGTACCCGGGTCCAAGCTGGAAACGACCCAGGAGGTTCGCAAGTGACAAGCACCAGGACTCGCGTGAACAAGGTGGCCACCGTGATCATCCCGGTCGCCGAGCAGGAGGCCATGATCGACTTCTACGTCGACAAGCTCGGCTTCGAGAAGCGCATGGATGTGCCCTTCGGCAACGGCTACCGCTGGGTGGAGGTCGCGGCGGGCGACGCGGTCACCACGATCGCACTCGCTCCTCCGCCCGAGGGCAAGCCGACGGGCGGCCGCGAGACGGGCATCAGCCTCCAGACCGACGACGTGGACGCCTACCACGCCGAGCTGAAGGCAGCCGGCGTGGACGTGGACGACGAGGTCAGCCGTATGGGCGACCCCGTGCCGCCGATGTTCTGGCTCCGCGACCCCGAGGGCAACAGCCTCATGGTCGTCCAATGACGCAGTCCTCAGCCGTTTCGGGCCCCGGCTCCCCGCCGGGGCCCGGAGCCATCCGGACCCGGATGTGCGTGAGCCTCGACGGCTGCGTGACCACTCCGGAGGGCCTGCCCGTCCAGCTGGCCGACCCGAGCTTCATCCCCGGCGAGAGCCACGACTTCCCCGCCTTCCAGGAGAGCTGCGAGGCGGTGCTGATGGGTCGGACCACGTTCGAGCCGGCCCTCGGCGCCGGTCGCTGGCCCTGGCCGAACCTGGACGTGTTCGTCCTCGGGTCCCGGCGTCCGGAAGGCACGCCCGAGCACGTAGTGACCGACTCCGACCCGGGACGCCTGCTGGAGGAGCTCCGCGCAGCCAACCGCGGCGGTGACGTCCACCTGGTGGGCGGCCCGCGCACGATCGAGACCTTCCGCGCCATGGGGGCGCTCGACAAGCTGGGACTGCTCCTGCTGCCGCTGATGGTGGGCGACGGGATGCGGCTCGCGCCGCCGCTCAGCGGCGACAGCGAGCTCGCGCTCGAGTCGGAGCGCGTGCTCCCCGAGGGCGCGGTCGAGCTCGTGTACGCCGTCGGCTAGGCCGGCAGGCCGAGCCCGAGCCGCTCGAACTCGGCGGCCATGGCCTCGGCGACGACCTGGAGCCCGGAGGCCGGACGGAGCAGCACCTTGAGCTCCGAGATGAGCCCGTCCTCGTCGAACGTGAGCTTGTCGATCCCCTCGACCTGCTTTCCGTCGACCTCGGTCGCGAACTCGAGCATCGCGACGCGCTCGTCCCCGTTCTCGAGCTGGGCTACGTAGCGGAAGCGCCCCTCGGCGGTGAGCACCTTCTCGGCCGCTTGCAGGACCTTCAGCACCTGGTCGCGACCCTCGTACGGCTTGAACAGCACCGGGCTGCGGAAGACGGCGTCCTCGCGGAAGAGCTCCGGCAGGGATTCGTGATTTCCTTGCTCTACCGCGGTTCGAAAGCGAGCTGACAGCACGACGTCAGAGATCGTAGAGGCAAGGCGATGACACAGCAGAAGATCGGGACACAGGACGAGTGGCAGGCCGCCCGCGACCAGCTGCTCGCGGAGGAGAAGGAGCTCACGCGCCGCAACGACGAGCTGGCGCGGAAGCGTCGTGAGCTCCCCTGGGTGGCGGTCGAGGAGGACTACCGATTCGAGACCGATGGCGGGACGAAGTCGCTCGCCGACCTGTTCGCCGGGCACTCGCAGCTGGTCATCTACCACTTCATGTTCGGCCCGGACTTCGAGGCCGGCTGCCCCGTCTGCTCGTCGATCGCGGACAACCTCAACCCGAACGCGGTCCACCTGGCGGCCCGGGACACAAAGCTGATGCTCGTGTCGCGGGGTCCGTTGGAGAAGCTCCAGGGCTACAGGGAGCGCCTGGGTTGGAGCCTCGACTGGGCCTCGACCGTCGGCAGCGAGTTCAACCGCGACCTCGGCTTCCTGCACACCGAGGAGGAGCTGCGGCCCTTCCTCGAGGGCGAACTGCCGCCGGCGGTCGAGCGGTTCGCCAAGTCCTGCGGGACGGATGTGGCGAAGTACGTGGCCGAGGGCCCCGGCCTGAGCGCGTACGCACTCTCCGACGGCGGCGTCTATCGCACCTACGTGACGACCGCGCGCGGCCTCGAACCGGCGATGGGCTTCTACAGCCTCCTCGACCGCACGGCGACCGGCCGCAATGAGGAAGGCGATCAGGTCTTCTGGCTACGCCGCCACGACGAGTATTGAGGCTGCGACGACATGGACATTGAATTCATTGCCACCGTTGCGGTCATCACGCCGGATCCGCAGAAGAGTCGCGAGCTGTTCATCGATGCGCTGGGCCTCCCGCTCGAGGCGAGTCCCGGCAGCGACTACTTCCACAGCGAGCGGATCGAGGGCAGCAAGCACTTCGGGCTGTGGCCGCTGTCGGAGGCCGCTCAGGCGTGCTTCGGCACACCGGACTGGCCGGCGGACCGCACCGTCCCGCAGATGAGCGTGGAGTTCGAGGTAAGAGATGCGGACGCTGTTCAGTCCGCCGCCGACGAACTACGCCAGCGAGGATTCAGCCTGCTGCACGATCGGCGCGAGGAGCCCTGGGGCCAAACGGTCGCTCGGCTGCAATCGGAGGAAGGCTCGATCATCGGGATCTCGTACGCGCCCGCGCTGCACGATTGAACAAGTCCCTCGTCGGTCGCTCAGCGGAGCGGCCGCCAGGCCGGCTCGGAGTACTGATTCGAGCCGCTGTCGCCATACATGCTCTCTGCCACGAGCGCGTAGCCGCTCCCGTCCGGGCGGACCCGGCGTATGCCGTCCTCGGCCTTGTAGTAGGCGATGTAGCGGCCGTCCGGCGACCAGGTCGGCGAGTCCAGGTCCCTGTCGAAGCGGCCCTCCCCGCGCGGCCGCACCCGGCGCGCCCGCCGCCCGCTCGAGCGCACGACATAGAGCAGGCCTCGGCGGATGAAGACGAGCTTGCTCGCGTGCGGCGACCAGTCAGGCTGGAGGCCGCCCCTGCGGGTCAGCTGCCGCAGCCCCCTGCCGCTCGGCCGGACCACGTAAACGTTGCCGTCGCGAACGAAAGCGATCTGATTTCGGCCTGACCACGACGGCTCGGAGCCGCCCCTGGACGTGAGCCGGCGCGAGCGGCCGCTGAGGACATCTTGGACGAAGAGGTCGGCCTGGCCGCCAGGCGTGGCGTGCCCGGTAAAGACCAGCCGCCTGCCGCTGGGCGCGAAGGCAGGCTCGCCGTCGTCCGTCGTACGCCGCGGCAGCAGGGAGAAGTCAGTCCCGTCGCTTCGCATCAGCGCGAGCCGAACGCCGGCGTCGAAGACGATCCGATCGCCGTCCGGCGAGTACGCGGGTGCGCCGTACTCGATCGAGCAGTCCCCCTGGTCCGGGAGCCCCTGCTCCTGGCTGCAGCCACGCAGCGTGCGCAAGCCGCTGGCGCTGGGGCGGATATCGCCGATCGATCGAACCAGGTCACCCTCGGCGCCGGAGGCGCTCTCCGCGAACGCGATACGACCGTTCCTGCCCGGGAAGGCGGCCGACGCAACGGGCGCTGCGAACACGAGCGTCGTGAGCAGTGCGATGAATGCCGCGACGAGCAGGCGAGGAACGGCCAGGGCTGAGTCCATATCGGGTCCTCTCGAGCTGGACGACAGTAGAACGTCCAGGCGCTCCCCGAGTTGCGGTAGGGCCTACGGGTTCGCGTGGTCCACAGCGGGTAGAAATCAGGTGTGGAACCAACGCCGGCGCCACCGGGACCCAGGATCCTTCTGCGAAGCGAGGAGACCGACGGCCGGGTGTCGGTGATCGAGACCAGGCCAGGCCCGGGCGCCGGACCGAATCTGCACAAGCACGACTTCGACGAGTCCTTCTACGTGCTCGAGGGAGAGCTCACCTTCCAGCTCCGCGACGAGCTGGTGAGCGCCGGGCCCGGTGATCTCGTCTTCGCGCCGCGGGGGGTGCCCCACACCTTCGCCAACCTGAGCGAGAGGCCGGCCCATCAGCTGATCGTGTGCACACCGGCCGGCTTCGAGCGCTACTTCGCCCGCCTGGCGGCGGAGCGCGAGGGCATCGACCCGCCCGACTGGGCGCTGCAGCCGGTTCCCGAGGTGACGAGGGTCGGCGACCGGATCGACCCGAGCGCCGCTTAGAGGCCGTAACCCTTCCAGGCGCGTCGCGCGAGCACTCCAACCGCAACGCACAGCGCCGAGGGCGCGACAAGCCTGACCGCAACTGCCACGCCCAAGGACATGCCGGAACCCTCCTCTACCTCCGGGAAGAGCAAGATGGCCAGGACAGCGGCGAGGACCGGCAGGATCAACGCCCACCACGAGTCCGTCAGATAGCCGCAGAGCAGACTGGCGCTGCCCAGGAGGATGTAGCCGATCAGCAAGGCCCCAGCCGCCCAGAGAACGATCAGCAAAACAGGCACGTAGATCAGCAGACCGAGAAACCGTTCCGAGGCACGCTTCTCGCTTTCGGTCAGGCGGGGACGGCCCGCGTCGCCTGGCGGCGGCACCTGCATGCTTCGACTATCGGCAGGAACTGGCGCTGTCGCGAGGAGGCGGTCTCAGTCATCGCAGATCGCGATTGCTTCCGTGACACTTATGTATTGCAGCGCTGGATTCTGAGCGCCATCATCGAGGCATGATCGGTCTCCTCGACGCGGCCGCCGCCCAGGACGACGCTCTCGTCGCCCGACTGGCACGGCTCGTCAACGATGTCTACACGGATGCGGAGGACGGGCTGTGGCGCGAAGGCGCTGCGCGTACCCAGCCGACGGAGATCGCCGAGTTCATCGAGGCGGGGCAGATCGCCGTCGCCAAGGCGGGCGGGGAGGTCGTCGGCGTCGTCCGGATCCAGACGCTCTCGGACACGACGGCCGAGTTCGGGATGCTCGCCGCGGAGCCCGAACACCGGGGTATCGGTGTGGGTCGCGGCCTCATCGAGTTCGCCGAACGCCATGCGCGGGACGGTGGGTCTCGGACCATGCAGCTCGAGCTCCTCGTGCCACGCAGGTGGCGGCATCCGACCAAGGCGTTCCTCGACGACTGGTATCGCCGGATCGGCTACCGCGTGGTCCGCACCACGAGCCTGGACGACGCGTACCCGGAGCTGGCGCCACAGCTCGCCACCTCGTGTGACTTCGTGATCTACGAGAAGCCGCTCTAGCTACAGAGGCGGGATGTTCTGGTTCCGGCGCAGCACGTTGCCCGGGTCGTAGCGGCTCTTGAGCGCCCGTAGGCGGTCGAACGCCTCCCCGCCGTACGCCGCCCGCACCCGCTCGAGCGGCTCGTCCGCCTGCATGTAGTTGGCGTATCCGCCGCTGACCGACGATGGCTCTATCGCGGCCGCGGTCTCGCGTGCCCAGGCGATGTATTCCTCGTCCAGCTCGGGGTCGAACCAGCTCGCCATCACGCTGAGGTTGAAGGCCGCATCCCGATACCCGAGCGCCGCGCTGGTGGGGTCGACCTCCTTCGGGGCGCCGCGCAGAGACTCGATCAGGATCGCCCCCGGCGGACGGCCGAGCGCCCTCATGCGGCCGAGGAGCTCGTCGATCAGCTCGTCCGAGAGCTCGCGGACGAAGTGGCTCTTCCAGTAGTTGCGATCCACGCCGTAGCCCGGGTCGAAGACTCGCTGCTGGTCGAGGAAGGTGTGGGGGCGCACTCCGTCGCCCGTCATTCCCGACGCCGAGCGCAGCGCGCGGAGCTCCTCGGGGTCCTCCTCGGGGCCCGTGTAGCAGGGGGCCACGTCGAGCGTCGGCGTCAGGGACTCGTCGACCGAGAGCTGCGCCTGGCAGCTCAGGTCGTTGCCCGCGCGCGCATCCACGTCGCGGAAGGCGCGGAGGGCATCTCGGACGCCGTCGCCCGCGTATTCGAAGAGGCCGCCGGTCACCCGCTCGAGCGGGTGCAGGCGAAACCGCAGCCGCGTCGCGACGCCGAAGTTGCCGCCTCCGCCGCGGAGGGCCCAGAGAAGCTCGGGGTTCTCGTCGTCGCTCGCGCTGACCATGTCCCCTCCCGGGGTGACGAGCTCCGCGGCGAGGAGGTTGTCGCACGTGAGGCCGTACTGGGCGGTGAGGTGCCCGATCCCGCCGCCGAGGGCGAGGCCCGTGACGCCGGTCGACCCGACCACGCCGCCGGGCGTGACCAGGCCGTGCGCCTGGGTCGCGGCATCGAAGTCGAGCCATGTCGCCCCGCCCTCGGATGTGGCGAGACGCGCGTCGGGATCAACGGCGACGTTGCGCATCCGCGAGAGGTCGATCACCAGCCCGTCTTCGACCGCGCAGTGTCCCGCGGGATTGTGGCCTCCACCGCGCACCGCGATCTCGAGTCCGTGCTCTTGACCGAACGCCAGCGCCACGGCCACATCCTCGGCGTCCACGCAGCGGGCGATGGCCGCCGGCCGCCGGTCGATCAAGAGGTTGAAGCAGAGGCGCGCTCGCTCGTACTCGCGGTCGGACGCCGTCAGCACGTCGCCGGACAACGAGTCCCGGAGCTGGGTGAAGCTCTCAGTCATCGAAGCTGACAGTCAAGCACTCGCGCAGCGAACGTCCCGGAATGCCCCCTATAGCGCGTACTGCGGGACGTTCGATGCGCCGCACCTGAAAGAAAGGGCCCCGTCCCCTTTCTTTCAGGGTCAGACCAGCTCTAGGAAGACCATCTCCGTCGAGTCCGACTTCCGCGGCCCCAGCTTCAGGATCCGCGTGTAGCCGCCCTCCCGTTCGGAGTAGCGCGGCGCGATCTCCTCGAACAGCTTGTAGACCACGAATTTGTCCTGACCCAGCCGCGCCATCGCCTGCCGGCGCGAATGGTGGTCGCCCTTCTTCGCCAGCGTGATCAGCTTCTCCAGCTCGGGCTTGACCGCCTTGGCCTTCGCCTCCGTCGTCTGGATCCGCTCGTGGTCGATCACCTCACGGCAGAGGTTGGAAAACAGCGCCTTGCGGTGGGACGCGCTGCGAGACAGCTTCCCCTTTTGCCGCCGGTGCCTCATGGCGTCAGCCGGCGCGCAGCGCCAAGCCCCGAGCGTCCAGCGTCTCCTTGACCTCCTCGATCGACTTGCGACCGAAGTTGGGGATCGCGTTCAGCTCGGACTCGCTCTTCTGGACGAGGTCGCCCACGGTCTGCACGCCCGCCCTCTTGAGGCAGTTGTACGAGCGGACGCCCAGCTCGAGCTCCTCGATCAGGATGTCGTCCATCCCGCCGGCGCCGGGGACGCCGCCGCCGTCGGCACCGAGCCCGGCGTCGGCGCCGGCGACCAGCGCCGCGCCCTGGTCGCGCAGGGCCTCGACGCGGTCGACGTCCGTGAAGATCGCCAGGTACTTGATCAGGATCTCCGCGGCCTCGCGGAGCGCGGCCTGGGGATCGATCGAGCCGTCGGTCTCGATGTCGAGCGTGAGCTTGTCGTAGTCGGTCCGCTGTCCGACGCGGGCCTGGTCGACCTCGTACGCCACGCGCTTGACCGGCGAGAAGATCGAGTCGATCGGGATCACGCCGATCGGCTGGTCCGGAGTCTTGTTCTCCTCAGCCGGGGAGTAGCCGCGGCCGTGGCCGATCGTCAGGTAGATCTCGAGCTTCGTCTTCTTCTCGAGCGTCGCGATGTGGGCGTCGGGGTTGAGGATCTCCACACCCGAGGGGAGGTCGATGTCACCTGCGGTGACCTCGCCCGGACCGGTGACCACGAGCGGCGCCTCGATCTCGGCCGCGTCGGAGTGCATCCGGCAGACGACCTCCTTGAGGTTGAGGACGATGTCCGTCACGTCCTCCTTCACGCCCGGGATCGTGGAGAACTCGTGGGCCACGCCCTCGATCCGCACGCTCGTCACCGCCGCGCCGGCCAGCGAGCTCAAAAGCACCCGCCGCAGCGAGTTGCCGAACGTGTAGCCGAAGCCGCGGTCGAGCGGCTCGATCGTGAACGAGCCGCGGTTGTCCTCCACCTTCTCGGCGGAGATCTGGGGAGTCTGGAATTCAATCATTGAGGGTGCTTCCTGCCTTCTCGCGCGCCCCTTTGCTCGCACGGGGGCGTCGCGGGTCTCGGGGTTACTTCGAGTAGAGCTCGACGATCAGCTGCTCCTGTACCGGCGTCGCGATCTCCTGCCGCTCCGGGAGCCGGAGAACTTTGGCGGTGAGTCCGTCGTGGTCGGCCTGAAGCCAGGCCGGAACCGCCGAAGTCAGCTCGGTGGCATCCCGGATGGCCGCCTCGGCGCTGGAGCCGGCCTTCAGGGTGATCACGTCGTCGGGGCGCAGCTGATACGAGGGTATGTCGACCCGCCGGCCGTTGATCGTCCAGTGGCCGTGGCGGATGAACTGGCGCGCCTGCCTGCGCGAGCCCGCGAAGCCGAGCCGGACGAGGGCGTTGTCGAATCGGGTCTCGAGCAGCCGGAGCAGGTTCTCGCCGGTCACGCCGGCCTGTCCGGAGGCCTTGGCGTAGTAGTTGCGGAACTGCTTCTCGAGCACGCCGTAGTAGCGCTTGGCCTTCTGCTTCTCGCGCAGCTGAAGTCGGTACTCCGAGTGACGCGAGCGGCCCCGGCCGTGGTCGCCCGGCGGGTAGTTGCGCCGCTCGATCGCGCACTTGTCGGTGAGGCAGCGCTCGCCCTTGAGGAACAGCTTCTGCCCCTCGCGGCGGCACTGCTTGCACGCGGGTCCGGTAACGCGAGCCATGGCTAGACCCTCCGCCGCTTCCGAGGGCGGCAGCCGTTGTGCGCCTGCGGGGTCACGTCCTTGATCGAGGTGACCTCGAGGCCTGCGGCCTGGAGCGAGCGGATCGCCGTCTCGCGCCCGGAGCCCGGGCCCTTCACGAAGACCTCGACCTTCTGGAGACCCTGCTCCATGCCCTTCTTGGCGGCCGCGTCCGCGGTCACCTGAGCGGCGAACGGGGTCGACTTGCGGGAGCCCTTGAAGCCGGCGCCGCCGGCGGACTCCCAGGCGATCACGTTGCCCTCCCTGTCGGTGAGGGACACGATCGTGTTGTTGAAGCTCGTCTTGATGTGGGCCTGGCCGAAGGGGACGTTCTTCCGCACCCGCCGGCGCCCGCGGGGGCGGCCCGGTCGCTGTGGGGGCATTAGTGCTTACGCACCTTCTTCTTGCCGCCGCCCGAGACCTGGGAGCCGCGCGGACCCTTGCGCGAGCGCGCGTTGGTCTTGGTGCGCTGGCCGTTGACCGGCAGGCCGCGGCGGTGGCGAAGACCGCGGTAGGCGCCGATCTCCATCAGCCGCTTGACGTTCTGCGAACGCTCGCGGCGCAGGTCGCCCTCCACGGTGAGGTCCTGGTCGATCGCCTCGCGCAGCTTCAGCACCTCGTCGTCGGTGAGGTCCTTAACGGGCGTGTCCGGAGAGACGCCGGCCTTCTTCAGGATCTCGTTCGACTTGGAACGCCCGATCCCGTAGATGTATGTGAGACCGATCTCGGTCCTCTTGTTGAGCGGAATATTCACTCCGGCGATACGCGCCAAATCAGCCTTGCCTTTGCTTGTGACGGGGGTTCGAGCAGATCACGAGGACCGCGCCTCCGCGGCGGATCACCTTGCACTTCTCGCACATGGGCTTGACCGAGGCTCGGACCTTCATAGCTCCGTGGTGGGACGACCTATAGACAGAAGCGGCGCAGAGCCCAGGAGACGGCTGAGCGCCGACCGATAAGAGTAGCAATCAGGCTCCGGAAGCGGCCTTGGCGCGCTTGCCCGCGGCCTCCGGCTCGTCCAGGTGCCAGGGGGTGAGGATCCGCGGCCCCTCTGCGGTGATCGCCACGGTGTGCTCGAAGTGGGCCGTGAGCGATCCGTCGCGCGAGTAGACGGCCCAGTTGTCGTCCCCCATCCGGACCTGGTGGTCGCCGGCGTTGACCATCGGCTCGACCGCCAGGACCATCCCCTCGGTGAGCTCGGGGCCCGTTCCGGGGTCGCCAAAGTTCGGAATTTGCGGATCTTCGTGCATGTCGCGGCCGATTCCGTGACCCACGAGCGAGCGGATGATCGAGAAGCCGTCGCCCTCGACCCGCTTCTGCACCGCGTAGGAGACGTCGCCGAGGCGGTTGCCGGAGCGGCACTGCTCGACCGCGTCGAAGAGCGCGGCCTTGGTGGATGCGAGCAGGCGGCGCGCGACCGGCGTGACCGGCCCGATCGGCAGCGTCACCGCGGCGTCCGCCACCCAGCCGTTCAGCTCCACGCCGATGTCGACGGAGAGGATGTCCCCGCGCTCGAGCCGGTAGGAGCCGGGGATCCCGTGCACCACCATCGAGTTGGGCGAGGCGCAGATCGAGCCCGGAAAGCCGCGGTAGCCCTTGAACACCGGCCACGCGTCCTGTGAGCGGATGAACTTCTCGGCGGCGGCATCGAGCTCTCCGGTGGTCACGCCCGGCCGGGCCTTGCTCTTCATGAGCTGGTGGCAGCGGGCGAGGATCCGCCCGGCGGCGGCCATCTTCTCGATCTCCTCTGGGGTCTTGGTGATGATCATCGGGTCGGCGGCCTAGAGCTCAGCCTCAAGCCTAAGGGTCGCGAGCGTCGCGCGGATGTGGTCGTGCACCTCGTCGGGCGAGCGGGACCCGTCGGAGCGGCGCAGGAGGCCTTTGTCCTCGTACCACTCGATCAACGGCTCGGTCTGCTCGTGGTACACGTCCAGGCGTTTCTCGATCGTCTCCGGCTTGTCGTCGTCCCGCTGAATGAGCCGCGAGCCGTCCTGGTCGCAGACCCCCTCGTTCTTCGGCGGGTCGAACTCGACGTGGTAGACGTGGCCGTTCTTGACGCAGATGCGCCTGCCCGAGAGCCGCCGGATGACCTCCTCGTCCGGGGCGTCGATGAGCAGGGCGGCAGTCAGCTCGCGGTCGCGCCTGTCGAGAGCGTCGCGGAGGGTCTCCGCCTGCGGGACGGTCCGCGGGAAGCCGTCGAGGAGGAAGCCGTCCGCCGCCTCCGGGGAGTCGACCCGCTCCATGATCACGCGGCAGATGAGCTCGTCGGGCACGAGGTCGCCGCGGTCCATGTACTCCTTCGCCTCCCGCCCGACCTCGGTCAGCTCCTTGACGGCCGCGCGGAGGATGTCGCCCGTCGCGTAGTAGGGCAGGTCGAAGTCCTCGACCAGCCGCTCCGCCTGGGTGCCCTTTCCGGCTCCGGGGGGCCCCATCAGGATCAGGTTGAGAGCGCTCACCGAGAGGGCAAGGCTACCGACTAAGCCGCGGAGCTACCCGCGGACGAGAACCGCCCAGCGGCCGCGCTCGTCGACGCCGGAGCGAGCGACGGTCCAGCCGCCGCCCGGGCGCCGGATGAAGCTCGCCACCGGCTTTGAGGCGGCCAGGCTGGGGTTGGCGTAGAAGACGCCGGCACCGGCGCGATCGAGCGCCCGGGCGAGCCCCACCCTGCCCAGCTGGGGCGCGATCGCCCCCTGGTAGTCGACCACCCGGCAGGGCCGGTTGGGAGCGACGTAGAAGCAGACGTCATCGCCGAAGGCGAGGCGCGCCAGCGCCACCGGGCGGCCGGCCTCGATCCGGTCGGAGACCGGTCGCAGGCGGTGGTAGGCGTCCGCCAGCGGGGTGGCCTGGGACTTGAAGTGGACGGGCAGGAAGACGAGCAGCAGAAGCGGGATCAGCAGCGCCGCCAGATCGCCCGCGCGCTCGACCCGGTGGCGGCGGAGGAGAGCGGCAAGAGCGAGGCCCGCCGCCAGCATCACCCCGATCGTGAGCCCGAAGATGAAGGACGGCCGCGGGCGGACGAAGAACGTGCCGACGATGAGCGATCCCGCGGCGCCGGCCCCGACCGCAAGCCAGGCCAGGCGCTGCCGGCGGAGCTCCGGGAGCCAGCCGGCGCGGTCGAGCCAGAGGGCGCGGCCGCCGAAGACGAGGAGCGTCAGGAGGACCAGCCCCAGGACGCCCGCGTAGGGCCTCCCGAGGTTGATCGGCGCGAAGTCCGGCGTGGTGTGGTCCGCGACGCCGTAGAAGAGCCCGAGCTGGAGCCCGTTGGGCACGAGCCGGCCGTGCCACGCCGTGAAGGCGGCCATGGCCTTGGGGTTGTCGGACCAGGCGGCGAGGAAGGTCGGATGCTCCTGGCCGAAGGTCTGCTGCATCAGCGCCCGGCACTGGAGGAAGGGGTTGAGCCTTACCTCGGAGTGGCGCTGCTCGTAGTTGAGCGCGAAGTGCTGGCACAGCGCGGTCTGCTGCCGGCCCTCGAGGCTGTCGCGCAGGGCCCCGTCCTTCTCGACACCGCGGCTGTACATCGCCAGGCTGAAGAGGAGGACCGCCGCGAGCGGCACCGCCAGCGCCGCGACCGGGCCGCGCCTCCCGCGGGTCACGAGGATCAGGCCCGCGCCCAGGAGCACCGCGACGAAGCCGAATTCGTTCCGGACGAGCAGCGTGGCGAGGACGATCAGCGCGAACGCCCAGCCGCGCCGCCAGGGGCCGGGCTCGTCGCTGAGCAGGAGCGCCACGGCGAGCGGGAAGGCCGGTGCGAACAGGTGCACCTCGTAGAGGGCGTCGAAGTTGATCGGCAGGACGGCCCACCAGCAGGCAACGAGCAACGCCGGCCCGGCCGGCAGGAGACGCCGGGCGAGGGCGAGCAGCAGCAGCGCCACGCCGAGCGCGATCAGGGCCCGGTGCAGGTTCTCCGCGGTGACCGCGTCGCCGCCCACGAGCTTGCGGGTGGTCCCGTAGAAGACGTCGTAGAGCGGCGACCAGGCGAGGTCGACCTTGCCGTGGGCCGACCAGAGGACGGAGTCCTGGAAGTAGCGCGAGCCGTCGCCCGGCGTCAGGTCGTTGCGCCAGACGCCCCACATGGCCCGCGACTGGACGAGCGCGAGGACCGGATATGCGAACCATGCCCTTGCGGGCAGCCCGACGATTACGTCCGCGGACCGTCCCGGCCCGCGGTCTGATCGCAACCTGGGCCTCCGGCCTCGCGTGACCGTAAATCCGGCTACGCCGGATCTACTTCAAGAATCCCTCGTAGTTCCGCATCATCAGCTGGGCCTCGAGCTGCTTCATCGTGTCGAGCGCCACGCCCACCACGATCAGCAGCGAGGTGCCGCCGAAGAAGAAGTTGGCGCTCGTCTGGTTGATGAGGATGGTCGGCAGCGCCGCCACCGCGGCCAGGTAGAGAGCCCCTGGGAATGTGAGCCGCGCCAGGATGCGGTCGAGGAACTCCGCAGTCGGTCTTCCAGGCCTCACCCCCGGGATGAAGCCTCCGTACTTCTTGAGGTTGTCGGCCTGCTCGACGGGGTTGAAGGTGACCGCCGTGTAGAAGTAGGTGAACAGGATGATGAAGACCGACTCGCCGATCACGTAGGGCGCGTTGCCGGGGTTGAAGAAGGCCGAGAGGTCACGCGCCCAGCCCGTGTGGAGGAGCTCACCGACCGTGGGCGGGAAGGCCATCAGCGACGCCGCGAAGATCACGGGGATGACGCCCGCCATGTTCACCCGCAGCGGCAGGTAGGTCGAGCCGCCGCCGGCCATCTTCCGGCCCACCACACGCTTGGCGTATTGCACGGGGATCCGCCGCTGGCCCTCCTGCATGAAGACGACGAACGCCACCACCGCCAACGCGACGAACGGCATCATCACCTTGAAGACCTGGTCGGGGTTGTTCCACCACGACGAGATGCCGTTCGGGATCCGCGACGCGATCGAGGCGAAGATCATCAGCGAGATGCCGTTGCCGATCCCGCGCTGGGTGATCAGCTCCCCGAACCACATCAAGAGCACGCAGCCGGCGGTCAGCGTCGTGACGATCACGAAGACACGCCCGAAGGTGAAGTCCTTGACCACGTCCTCGCTCCCGCTCGAGAAGGTGCGGAACAGGAAGACGTAGCCGATCGACTGGCCGAAGGCGAGCGCGACGGTCAGGTAGCGCGTGTACTGGGTGATCTTCTCCTGGCCGACCTCGCCCTCCTTGCGGAGCTTGTCGAGCGACGGCACCACGACCTGGAGCAGCTGGAGCATGATCGAGGCCGTGATGTAGGGCATGATCCCGAGCGCGAAGATCGCGAAGCGGGACAGCCCGCCGCCCGAGAACAAGTTCAGGAAGCCGAGGATGTTCGAGCCCGAGAACTTGCTGATGTCCTTGACGGCATCGACGTTGATGCTCGGCGCCGGGATGTAGGCGCCGATCCGGTACAGGGCGAGCATCGCGGCCGTGAAGGCCAGCTTCTTCCTGATCTCGGGAACCCGCAGGGAGTTCAGGAAGGTGCTGATCATCCGCCTACGCCTCTATCACCTGGCAGGAACCGCCGGCAGCCTCGATCTTCTCGCGCGCAGTCTTCGAGAAGGCGTGGGCGTGGACGGTCAGCGCCTTGGAGATCTCGCCCTGGCCGAGGACCTTGACCGGGATCGCCTTGCGGGTGGCGAGGCCCTTCTCGCGGAGCGAGTCGGGCGTGACCTCGGCGCCCTTGTCGAAGCGCGCCTCGAGGTCGCGGAGGTTGACCGGCTGGGTCCTGGTCCGGAATTTCTCGAACGGCATCGAGGTCTTCTTGGTCGGACCGCGCAGCTTGCGCATCCGCATGTGGAGGGGGTTTTGGCCACCCTCGAAATTGATCCGCTTCTTGGCGCCGGAGCGCGCGCCGAGGCCCTTGTGGCCGCGGCCGGAGGTCTTGCCCACGCCGGAGCCCTCGCCGCGGCCGACCCGCTTGCGCTGCTTGCGCGAGCCCGGGGCGGGCGCGAGGTTGTGGAGGCCGATCCGCTCGTCAGCCATCGTCGACCTCGATCAGGTGCTCGACCGAGCGGACGAGCCCGCGGACAGTCGGGTTGTCGGCGGGCCGCTCGGAGGACTTGCCGATCCGGCCGAGGCCGAGCGTCTTGAGCGACTCGCGCGTCTTGCGGCTCGAGCCGTTGGCGGATTTGACCTGCTTGAGCTTCAGCGTCGCCGCCATCAGGCCGGCGTCTCCTCGGGCTCAGGGCTCTGGGCACTGGGCTCTGGGGTCTGGGAATCCAGACCCAAAACCTGGGCGACGCTGATTCCGCGCAGCTCTGCGACGTCCTCCGGACGGCGGAGCGACTCGAGCGCGTTGACGGTCGCCTTGACCAGGTTGATCGGGTTCTGCGAGCCGAGCGACTTCGAGAGCACGTCGTGGATCCCGGACAGCTCGAGCACCGCGCGTACGCCGCCGCCGGCGATCACGCCGGTACCGGGCGAGGCCGGCTTGAGCAGCACGCTGGCGGCGCCATGGCGGCCGACCACCTGGTGGGTGATCGTCGAGCCGTGCATCGGCACCTCGAACAGGGCCTTGCGGGCTCGGTCCACGCCCTTCTGGATCGCCACAGGCACCTCGTTGGCCTTGCCGTAGCCGACGCCGACCTTGGTCTTCTCGTCGCCGACCACCACGAGCGCGGTGAACGAGAAGCGGCGGCCGCCCTTCACGACCTTGGCCACTCGGTTGATCTCGACCACGCGCTCCTGCAGGTCGGGGCCGGCGCGATCGCGCGGTCCGCCGCCGCCACGTGTCCTGTCTCTAGATGCCACTGTGGTTCACCGTAGCGATCAAAACTTGAGTCCCCCCTCGCGTGCACCCTCGGCGAGGGCCTTGACCTTGCCGTGGTAGCGGTAGCCGCCGCGGTCGAAGATGCACTCCTCGACGCCGGCCTTCTTGCCGCGCTCGGCGATCAGCTCGCCAGCGCGCTTGGCCTGGTCCATGCTCGGCATCGACTTGAGCTCGTCCTCCGTCCAGGTGACGGCGGCGACGGTGTGTCCCGCCACGTCGTCGATCAGCTGGGCCTGGATGCCGCGGTTCGAGCGGAAGACCGACAGGCGCGGCCGATCGGTCGTGCCCTTTATCTTGGCGCGGACGCGCCGGCGCCGGCGCAGCCTGCGACGGGTGGAGGTGGTGGCGGTCATGCCCGCTTGCCGACCTTCCTGGCCACGTACTCGCCCTGGTAGCGGACGCCCTTGCCCTTGTAAGGCTCCGGCGGGCGCTGCTTGCGGACGTTGGCCGCGACCTCGCCCACGACCTGCTTCGAGATCCCGCGGACCACGACCTGGGTCGGGGCGGGCACCTCGAAGTCGATTCCCTCGGGCGCCTCGATCTCTACGGGATGCGAGTAGCCAAGGCTCATCACGAGCTTCTTGCCCTGGAGCTGGGCGCGGTAGCCGACGCCCTGGATCTCGAGGCGCTTCTCGAAGCCTTCGGTCACGCCCTGGACCATGTTGAAGATCAGGCTGCGGGTGAGCCCGTGCAGGGCGCGATGCTCGCCGCGGTCGGTGGGCCGCGTGACGAGGATGTCGCCGTTCTCCTGCTTGACGGTCATGTCCGAGCTGACGCGCTCCTCGAGCTCGCCCTTCGGGCCCTTCACCTTGACGAGCCCGGGCTCGACGCTGACCTCGACGCCGTCGGGGACGGCGACCGGCTGCTTTCCGATCCGGCTCATCGGGCTACCAGACCTTGGCCACCAGCTCGCCGCCCACGCGCGCCCGCCGGGCGTCGTGCCCGGTCATGATCCCGCTGGAGGTCGAGACGATCGTCGTGCCCATGCCGCCCTGGACCTTGGGGACGGACTCCGCACCCACGTACTCGCGCCGGCCCGGCCGCGATATCCGCTCGAGGCCGTGAATGACCGAGCGGCGGTCCTCCGTGTACTTCAGGCGGACGTGCAGCTCCTGGCCCACCCGACCGGGCTCGACCGAGTAGTCCTCGACGTAGCCCTGCTCCTTGAGGATGCGAGCGATCTCCGCCTTGAACTTGGACGAGGGCATCACGGCCTCGTCCTGGTCCGCGGTCAGCGCGTTCCGGATGCGGGTCAGGAAGTCTGCGATCGGATCGGTCTGCATTCGGCTACCAGCTCGACTTGGTCAGGCCGGGGATGTAGCCCTGGTGGGCCACCTCGCGGAGGCAGATGCGGCAGAGGCCGAACTTGCGCAGGTATGCGCGCGGCCGGCCGCAGCGCTTGCAGCGGTTGTAGTTGCGTGTCTTGAACTTTGCGGGGCGCGACTGGCGCACCTTCTGGGAAGTCTTGGCCATTACTCCTCTTCGCTCTGCTCTTCGGCGGGCGCCTCGCCCTCGGCGCCCTCTTCGCCCTCTTCCTCGCGGACGGGCTTCTCGTAAGCCTCGGGGTTCTCTTCCTTGAGCTGCTCGAGGGCGGCCTGCTCGGCCTCGGCGCGCAGCCGCGCCTCCTCCTTGCGCCGCTCCTCCTCGGCATCCTCGGCCTCGGTCGAGACCTCGCCGGGAGCGCCCTCGGGGTTGAACGGCATCCCGAATTCTCGCAGCAGCGCGTAGGCCTCCTCGTCGCTCTTGGCCGAGGTGGTGATCGTCACGTCGAGGCCGCGGACCTGGTCGATCGAGTCGTAGTCGATCTCCGGGAAGATGATCTGCTCGCGGATGCCCATCGAGTAGTTGCCGCGGCCGTCGAACGAGCGGGCGTTGAGGCCGCGGAAGTCGCGGATCCGCGGGATGGCGACCGACATCAGCCTGTCGAGGAACTCGTACATGCGAGCGCGGCGCAGCGTGACCGACACGCCCACCGGCATGCCCTCGCGCAGCTTGAAGTTTGCGATCGACTTGCGGGCGCGGCGGATGTTGGGCTTCTGGCCCGCGATCGTGGCGAGCTGCTCCTGGGCCGCCTCCAGCAGCTTGCTGTCCTGCTTCGCCTCGCCGACCCCCATGTTCAGGATGATCTTCTGGAGGCGCGGCACCTCCATCGCGCTGCCGTAGCTGAAGCGCTCGCGCAGGCTCGCGTGGATCTCCTGCTCGTAGCGCTCCTTGAGGCGCGCCGGGACATTGGGCTGTCCGTTGCCCTCAGCCATCGATATCCGTCCCCGACTTCTTGGCGACCCGCACCCGACGGCCGCCTTCGCGTCTGACGCCCACACGGGTGGGGTCCCCGGACTTCGGGTCGACCAGCATCACGTTCGACACGTGGATCGGCCCCTCGGCCTCGATGATGCCGCCGATCTCCTGGCTGCGCTGGGTGTCGCGCAGCGAGCGCGGCCTGGTGTGGCGCTTCTGGACGTTCATGCCCTCTACGTAGACACGCTGGTGCTTGGGATCGGTGCGGAGCACGCGTCCCGTCTTTCCCCGGTCCTTGCCGGACATGACCTTCACCGTGTCGTCCTTGCGAATCCTCATAGGACCTCAGGTGCGAGCGAGACGATCCTCATGAAGTTCCGGTCGCGCAGCTCGCGGGCCACCGGGCCGAAAATGCGGGTGCCACGCGGGTTGTTCTGCGCGTCGATCAACACGGCGGCGTTCTCGTCGAAGGCGATGTAGGTGCCGTCGTCGCGCCCGAACTGCTTCTTCGTGCGGACCACCACCGCCTGCACCACCTCGCCCTTGCGGACGCTGCCGTGCGGGATCGCCTGCTTGACCGTCGCGACGATCACGTCGCCGACGCCGGCATAGCGCCGCCGCGACCCGCCGGCCACGCGGATGCACAGGATCTCGCGGGCGCCGGTGTTGTCGGCCACTTTGAGGCGGGATTCCTGCTGAATCATGGATCAGCGCGCCCTCTCCAGTACCTCGACGAGTCGCCAGCGCTTGGTCTTGCTGAGCGGCCGGCTCTCGATCACGCGGACGGTGTCGCCGACGTGGGCGTCGTTCGACTCGTCGTGCGCGTGCAGCGTCGACGAGGTGCGGATCACCTTGCCGTACATGCGGTGCGAGCGCTGGCTCTCGATCCGAACGGTGATCGTCTTGTCGGCCCTGTCCGACACGACCACGCCCTGGCGGAGCTTGGCCTTGCCGGTGCCCTTGGGCTCGGGCGGGGTCGGCTCGGTCGCCGTCGACTGGGCCTTGCGGCGCTCGCGCGAGCGGGCGCGCCAGGCGCGCCGCTGGGCGGCCTTGCGGCGGCGTCGCTCGGTGCGCTCCTGCGCCCGCTCCTCCGCCGAGCGCTCCGGCCGCGCCTCGCCCGTGTGCTGCGAGCGC
>DASXBA010000008.1:0-21198 GCA_036406475.1 Thermoleophilaceae bacterium
CGGCCGTGATGCGCTGGTCGCAGCTCGGCTTCGGGCGCACCTCGACCACCAGCCGCAGCCAGGCGACCCCGCGCAACCTGATGGGCCTCAAGGACGGGACCAACAACCTCCGCGCCGAGGACACGGAGGCGCTCGACCGGCGCGTCTGGGTGGGCTCCGAGGGGCCGGCCTGGATGCGCGGCGGCAGCTACCTGGTCGCCCGCCGGATCCGGATGCTGATCGAGAGCTGGGACCGAACGACGCTCCAGGAGCAGGAGCAGACGATCGGTCGCCACAAGGCGAGCGGAGCGCCGCTCGGGGCGGGACGCGAGCACGACCCCGTGCGCATCCGCTCCCTGCCCGTCGACGCCCATGTGCGCCTCGCGAACCAGAAGCACAGCGGCGAGTTCCTGCTCCGCCGCGGCTACTCGTTCACCGACGGGATGGACACCCGCACCGGCCAGCTCGACGCGGGCCTCTTCTTCATCGCCTACCAGCGCGACCCGCACGGGCAGTTCGTGGCCATCCAGCGCCGCCTCGGCTCGAACGACGCCCTCAACGAGTACATCAAGCACACGGGGAGCGCCGTGTTCGCGGTCCCGCCGGGGGTCCGTCGCGGCGAGACCCTGGCGGGCGCGCTGTTCGCCTGACCGGGCGCTACTTGACCGTCAGGGTGCCCTTCATGCCGCCGGCCGCGTGGCCGGGGACGGTGCAGAGGAAGGTGTACTTGCCGGGCTTGAGGTCGACCTTGACCTGAGAGGTCTGGCCCTTGCCCACGATCGAGCCCTTCTCGTTCACGCCGTTGCCCTCGATCGCGATGTTGTGCTGGATCGAGGCGAGGTTCTTCATCACCAGCTGGAGCGAGCCTGCCGACGCCGTGGCCTTGCCGGCGGAGAAGGCGAGCGCACCGGTCGGATCGGAGTCGAGGCTGATCTTGCCGCCCGACTCCTTGGCCGTCTTGTTGGCGTTCTGGTTCTGGCCGGCCTGGGCCAGCTGGCCGCTGTCCTGCCCGGGCCGCGCGGCGGAGCGCCCGACGTAGGCGGCCACGTCATTGCGATTGGACCCGGTGACCAGGTTGCGGGGCATGATGCTGCTCCGGCGCACATTGCCGATCTGGCCATAGACGATGCCCTCGATGGTGTCGTCGGTCATGCCGTCGCGGCGAGAGGCGGCAAAGGCGTTGTCGAGGTTGGGGCCCTGCACCCCCTTCGTGCCGGCCCGAGACAGGGTGTGGCAGGAGCCGCACTTCTGCACGAACAGGGTCTTGCCCTTGACGAGGTCGTTGGTGTCGTCGTTGCCGCAACCGGCCGCGAGGACGGCGGCGCCGAGGAGGGCAAGGGCGTAGGCGAAGGGCCTCACGGGGCCGGAACATTATCCGTTGGGACGGGCAGATCGTCGAGGCGTCCGAGGGCCGCTGACACCACGCCGCGGGCCACGTTCTCCCAGCCGAAACGGGCCGCGGCGCGCTCGGCCAGGGCGGCCGCGGCGCGCTCCCGCATCGCCTCATCGAGGGTGAGCCAGCGGACCAGCTTGGCGGCGATCTCGTCGACCGCCCGGGGGCCCACCTGGAACGAGAGAAGCGGCCTCAGGTCCCCCTCGAGCGCCGGGGCGAGCACGGCGGTGACCTCCGCCATGCCCGAGTGGGCCGCCGACAGCGGCAGCACCCCGCAGGCCGCCGCCTCCGCGGCGACCATCCCGAAAGCCTCGGGGAACGTGCTCGGCATCACCTGTGCCTCGCACCCGGGCAGCACCGCCGGGAGGTCGTCGTGCTCGAGCCGGCCGGTGAAGTGGATCCGCCCCGCCGCCGAGCGGGCGGCCTCGGCGTAGCCCGGGCCCTGGCGGTCGAGGAAGTCGCGCAGGTGGCTCAGCTCGCCGCGCGGCCCGCCCTCGAGCTCGCGCCCGGCGGCGGCCACCTCTCGCAGGTCGTCCATGTCGCCGGCGGCGAGCGCCGCAACCATCCGCTCGAGCGCGTCGCGGTAGGTACCGAAGCCCACCACGAGGAGCCGCGCATCCGGCACCTCCGCGACCACGAGCGGCCAGGCAGCCAGCAGCAGGTCCACGCCCTTGGAGACGATCAGCTTGCCCACGTAGCTCACGATCCGGTCCCGGCCCGGGTCGAGCGAGCGCAGTGCCGCGGCAGCGCCCCGCTCGCCGCCCCAGGCGGCGGCCTCGCCCGCGTCGATGCGGTCGGCGAGCCGCTCGAGCTCTTCCCGCGCCTCCCCGACGGGGCGCGGGCGAAAGCTGTGGACGTCCACGCCAGGGGGCCCCAGCCGCGTGCGAGCGGGCAGCTTCGAGTCGCCGGTGACCTCCCACAGGCTCTCTGCGGTGTGGCGGGAGCCGACGAGCACGCCCGAGGCCCCGGCGAGCCCCTCGAGCGCGTACGGCAGGAAGCGCTCCCGGTTCGGGCGCACGGTGTACTCGAGCGCGCTGCCGTGCACCTTGACGGCGTAGGGGACGCGCCCGCCCAGCGCCCTCGCGAGGATCAGCGGTCCCATCACCAGGTGGTTGGCCAGGGCGACGTCCGGCTCGTGTTGCTCCACGACCTGCCGCACGGCGGCCACGTTGGCCTCGATGTAGGCGTCGAGCTGCCCGCCGGTCAGGTCCGCGAAGGGGATGGCGTCGAAGCCCTCGTAGGTGTCGGCCACGTAGACCGGCAGCACCCGGCCTATGTCCGGCACGTGGACGGTGCAGCGCTCGCCGTCGACGAAGTCGAGCCCCTCGGTGTGCCGCTCCTGGCAGAGCAGGTGCACCTCGTGGCCCTCGTCCACGAGCGCGCGCGCCAGGCTGGCGTTGTAGATGTTGCTGCCGGTGCCGCGCAGCAGATAGCCGTGGAAGATCAGTACCCGCACCGGCGGCTATTCTTCCCGCCTCGATGCCCGGCCGTCAGAAATACCGCCTACGTGCCCGCTCCGACCGCGAGGTGATCCGGGAGGTCGAGCCCGGCACCACCTACGTCGACGCCGACACGGGCGAGGAGTTCGAGGTCGTGGGCAAGGTCCTGCCCCTCGCACCCTCCCCCAGCGACCTCCCGTACTCCGTTGAGAACCTGCGTCTCTGCGGGTGCTCGCTCGAGCAGCTCGTCCAGAAGGACCTGAACGACTGCCCGCACTGCGGCCGTCGCCTCCCAGCCGTCGAGCGCTGATCCGCCGCCTGCTCACGCTGTCGCTGCTTCTCCTCGCCCTGAGCGGGTGCGGAAGCGACCACGAGCCCGCGTCCACGACCAAGGCCCCGGAGCTGACCGTGCCGGAGACCTCGACCGGGCCGTCCCGGACGGCCACAGAGACGCAGACCGAGCCGGCGCCCACGAGCACGGCTCCTCCGCCGAGCACCACGACCTCGCCCTCCACCCAGACGAGCACGCAGCCGGCTCCCAACACGCCCGAGGGCCGCTTCGAGAAGTTCTGCCGGGACAACCCCGGCGCCTGCGGCTAGCGGGGACCCTCAGACCGCCAGGCCGCCCAGCGCCGCCTCCCGGGAGGGGAAGATCGGCATGCGGTCGACCAGGCCGGTGATCTGGAACGGGCGCAGGATGCGCTCGTTGGGACAGACCAGCACCATCCGCCCGTGCCGGCTGGCCAGTGCGCGCAGGGCGTTCAGCAGGACGCCGAGGCCGGTGGAGTCCATGAAGGTGACGCTCGAGAGGTCGACTACGACGCCGGTCTTGCCCTCGTCGGCCAGGCCAAGGAGGCGGCGGCCCAGCTGTGGCGCCGTGACCGCGTCTATCTCGCCGCTCGGCGAGAGAACGTGAGTTCTGTCGTCCACCGGTTCGTCCGCGAGTCCGAACCCTGCCGGCCCGATCATCGTCCCTCCTTCCCTGGGGGGCGGGAACCTATCAGGAGCGCCGATGCACGGGTTGAGGCGAGCGCGGACGCCGCACCCGGGCGGGGAGCGGCTGAGGCAGGGGCGCCGCGGGGCCGCGACGGCGGACCCGGCGCGGGGGCTGCCTGTGGTCGCGAAGGCGTCCTCCGCCGCGCCAGCGGCCGAGGGGCAGGCGCATGCCATCGCCGCCGGGGCCGTCCTGGTCCGGGCTCGGATCTGGGCCCTCGCCTCCGCCACCGTCGTCGCCGCGCGAATCGTCGTCGTCGTCCCGCAGCCTGAAGAACCAGATCAGCCACACGATCAGCAGCCCCACGTCGAAGACGCGGAACCCGACCATGAAGATCCAGCCCTCAGTGGTCACTGACGCGATGCTACCGCGACAGCGGAGCCCTCGAAAGGTCTTCGGCGGGCTATTTAGCCTTGTCGGTGGGACGCGGGTCCGGGACGTAGGTCGCGGTGTAGAGGAGGCGCGCCTTGTGGTAGGTGCAGCCGTAGGTCCGCGTGCCGCCGACGTGCTGCTGCGCAGCGCGCTGCGTGGCGTTGCTGCAGTCGCCCTTGTGCCGCGACGAGCGCCACCAGTTCTTGGACGAAAGCCCGGTGAACGCGAAGGCGGGCACCCAGGTCGGCACCGTGATGGCGACGATGTAGCCGCGCTTGACGACGAGCGGCTGGTCGAGAGCGAAGCTCGGGGTCGACCCCAGGTAGTGCTGGACGTTGTAGACCTTGGACTGGCGGATCAGCCTGTGGCTGAGCCGCGTCTTGCGCTTCTTGCCCTTGCGCAGGATCGTGAGCCGCACGCTCGGCGAGCTGCCGAAGCGGTCGTTGAAGAACGTGACCTGCTGCGGGGTGACCTTGGCCAGGGTGATGGTGAAAGCCACGATCTTGCCCGCGCGCGGGATCCGGAACGGGTTGGCCACGGTGCCCGAGCGCCCCTGGTAACCCGTGACGCGGCCGATGGCCTCGCAGGGGTTGTTGGGGCAGTTGGACCTGGCCGGGCCCGCGTTGTCGCCGAGCTCCACCACCTTGGCGGAAGCGGCGGCCGGCAGCGCGAGCAGTCCGAGCACGCAGGCGAGCAGGATGAATCGCTTCATCGTTCGCAATTGAACACGGCTTCCAGGACGGAGTTGCGGGCCCCGGATCGCCCGCTACTTGTAGCGATACGTGATCCGGCCGCGGTCGAGGTCATATGGCGAGAGCTCGATCTTGACCCGGTCCCCGGGCAGGATGCGGATGTAATGCCGCCGCATCTTGCCCGAGATGTGGCCGAGGACCTCGTGGTCGTTGTCGAGCTTGACCTTGAACATCGTGTTCGGGAGGGCCTCGACGATCTCGCCCTCCATCTCGATCTTCTCTTCCTTGGGCACGGCGGTCCGCCTTAGGGCCTAGATCAGGCGGACGTTCACCGCCTTCGGGCCCTTGTCGCCGACCTCTTCCTCGTACTCGACCTTGGCGTTCTCGGCGAGGCTCTTGAAGCCCTGGCCGTCGATGCCCGAGTAGTGGACGAAGAGGTCGCGATCGCCCTCGTCCGGCGTGATGAAGCCGTAGCCCTTCTCGTCGTTGAACCACTTGACGGTTCCGGTAGGCACGTAAGCCCCTTCCTGCGTGTGCCCGCTCGGTCCGTCTCGCGAATCCGACCACGGCACCTGCTTGTTGTTCCCACGCCGGTCCCTCCGGCGCCCTTCCTGCCGGAACGCTAGCAAGGAGTGCGGCTGACGAGGGGCGCAGCCGGGGCGCCGGCCCGGCGAGCACCGGAGTCTGGTGTCACCGCCCCTTGAACGAGGCCTTGCCGGGACCGTCCTCGAGGAAGGAGCGGACGGCCCCCTGGAGGTCCTCACTGCCGAACAGAGGCGCGCCTATGTCAGCCGTGCGCTCGTCCGCGCCGCGAACACCGTGGTCGAGGAAGGCGCGAACGATCTGCTTGGTCGCGCCGTGGGCGAGTGTCGGCCCGCTCGCGAGGTCCTGCGCGAAGGCCGTGGTCTTTTCGAGCAGCTCGTGCTCGGGCAGCACGCGGTTGATCACGTTCCAGCGCTCGAGCGTCGCGGCGTCGTAGAGGCGGCCGCTCATCACCAGCTCGCGCGCACGCGCCGGGCCGGCGCGCTCCGCCACTCGCTGGGTCCCACCCATCAGCGGCGTCAGGCCCACCACGCGCTCCACGAGGCCGAACCTCGCCGGCTCGGCGGCCCAGATCAGGTCGCAGGCGAGCGAGAGCTCGAAGCCCGCGGTGAGGCAGAGCGCGTGGACGCAGGCGATCGTGGGGATCGGCATGTCCTCGAGCCGGTGCGTGAGTCGCAGGAGATCGGCGGTGAACTCGCGCGACTGGTGCGGCTCGAGGCCGTCGAAGACGTGCACGTCCGCGCCGCCCGTGAACACCTCGCCCTCGGCGCGCACCAGGAGCGCCCGCACCCCGGACTTCTCCGCCTCCCCCACCGCGTCGACCACGTCGCCGATCAGCTTCCGCCCGAACAGGTTGAGCGGCGGCTCGTCGATGACGAGCACGCCCAGGTCGCCGTCCCGGTCGAGCCTGGTCAACGCAGCTCCCCGGCCACGGCGGCCAGCTCCTCCTTGTCGGCCTCCTGCGGCCGCGTCGGCAGCTGGAGAGGGTCGCCGTCGTAGCGGGGGATCACGTGGATGTGGAAGTGGAAGACCGTCTGCCAGGCCGCCGGACCGCAGGCGTTGAGCAGGTTGACGCCGTCCGCGTCGAGCCGCTCCTTCATGCGCGCCGCCAGCCGCTTGGCCGCGGCTGTCGTGTGGGCGAGATCCTCGTCGGAGATCTCGAGCAGGTCCGTCGAGTGCTTCCGCGGGATCACGAGGGCGTGGCCGCGATTCCACGGGTTGATGTCCATGAAGGCGAGCGTGTGCTCGTCCTCCTGGACCACCTCGGCGGGCAGCTCGCCCGCAACGATCTTGCAGAAGATGCAGTCGTCGCCGGCCAAGGCGCGGGAGCCTACAACCAGCCGGCCTTTCGGAAGCGCCAGTACAGAGTCGAGCAGACCATCAGCATCACGACGACGACCGCCGGATAGCCGAGCTCCCAGCGCAGCTCCGGCATGTGGTCGAAGTTCATGCCGTAGATGCCCGCGATCATCGTCGGCACGGCGGCGATCGCGACCCAGGCAGAGATCTTCCGCATGTCCTCGTTCTGGCGGACGCCGACCTGGCTCATGTTGGCCGCCAGGACGCTCGTGAGCAGGTCGCGCATCCCCTCGAGCGTCTCGTGCACGCGCAGGATGTGGTCGTTCACGTCGCGGAAGTAGGCCGTCACCTCGGGGTGGACCTGGGCGTAGTGGCCCGCCGCGAGGCGGTCGAGCGGGTTGATCAGCGGCGCGGTGGCGCGGATGAACTGGAGCACCTCGCGCTTGAGGTAGTAGATGCGCTGGGCGGGGTTCGAGCGGCGCCCGGAGAAGACCTCCTCCTCCACCTGCTCCACGTCGACGTTGAGGCCGGCCAGGGCGGGCGAGTAGTCGTCGACGATCCGGTCCATGATCGCGTGGAGCACGGTGCCGGGACCTTTGGCGAGGTGCTCGCGGTCCTTCTCCAGCTGGAGGCGCACGTCGTGCAGCGCGCTCCCCTCGCCGTGACGGACGGTGATGATGTAGTCCTCGCCGAGGAAGACGAGGATCTCGCCGAACTCGACCACCTCGATCGAGTCGATGTAGCGGGCGGTCTTGAGGACGACGAACAGCATGTCGTCGTAGACCTCGAGCTTCGGGCGCTGGTGCGCGTTGATCGCGTCCTCCACGGCGAGCTCGTGAAGGTCGAACTCCCTCTTGATCGAGTCGAACTCGTCCTCGGTCGGCTCGTACAGCCCGATCCAGGTCCAGACCCCGTCGCTCCGGCAGGCCTCGTACGCGTCGTGGAGCTTGACCGCTCCGTCGCGTCGCTCCCCGTCCTGGTAGACGGCGCAGTCGACGATCATCGGTTGATTATTCCCCCTGCGGGCCGCCTACGGCGACCCTTCCCTCAAGCGCCGGGCGAGCTCCACCGCCTGGTCGCGATCCCGCGCCTCGCCGGTGAACGCCGCCTGCCGCAGCCGCTCGAGCAGGCGGCCCAGCTCCGGTCCCGGCTCGATCCCGAGCTCGCCCGCCAGGTCGTCGCCGCGGACCGCGGGCTTCGGGCCGCCCGAGGCACGCCAGTCGAGCGCCTCCGCCATCAGCTCGCGGGCGAGGCGGAGGTGATTCTCGATCGCCGCGTCGGCGTTCCGGCCGCGGGTGGCGAGCCGGTCCGCGCAGGACAGGAGCGTCACCTCCACCTCGACGGGATCGGTGTAGTCGAGGTAGCCGTAGACGGCGTCCCGGCCGAGCGGCCGCTGGTGGACCAGGAAGCCGAGCACGAGGTGGTGGCGCGTGAGGCCGGCGACGAAGCGCTCGAAGCGCTCGCTGGTACGCAGCCGCCGGCAGAGGGCGTGGACCATCTCCTCGCCCACCGCGTCGTGGCCGATGAAGGTGATCCGGCCGTCCGGGCGCTCCCCGCGTGTGGCGGGCTTGCCGATGTCATGGAGGAGCGCACCGAAGCGGATCGCCTCGCGCCGGGTCAGCTCGTCCCCGAGAGGCTCGTCGAGCAGCTCGCGGAGCCGCGGCGCCAGCTCGCCGAAGAGCTCGCCGAGCCGGCCCTCGAGCTCCACCGCCCGGGCGAGGACCTCGACGGTGTGGTCATAGACGTCGAGATGGTGGAAGTGGCTCTGCTCCAAGCCATGAAGCGCATGTAGCTCCGGCAGCACCGCCTCCAGGAGGCCGAGCCGGTCGGCGAGCGCGATCCCGTCGAGCAATCCGGGGGCCAGCACCAGCCGGCGAAGCTCGGCGAACTGCCGCTCGGGCGATGCGTCCGCCACGCGCGCGGCCGCCTCGCTCGTGAGGCGCTCCGTCTCGGCGTCGGGGCCGAAGCCGAGCTCCGCCGCCAGCCGGGCGAGCCGGAGCGGCCTCAGCGGGTCGTCGCGGTAGGCGGCGGCGCCAAGCACGCGCAGGGTTCGCGAGTCGAGGTCGGCGCGGCCGCCGTGCGGGTCGATCAGCTCCTCGCCCGCGAGCGGGCGCGCCATCGCGTTGACCGTGAAGTCACGGCGAGCGAGGTCCTCCTCGATCGTCGCGCCCTGGATCGGCGAGACGTCGTAGACGCGGTCTCGCTCGACGATGCGCCAGGCGCCGAAGGTCTCGGACAGCCGGAACACCGGCCCGCCCACCGCCTTGCCGATCGCGCGCGCCGCGGGCTCGACGTCCCCCTCGACGGCCAGGTCGACGTCCCGCAGCGGCCGGCCCAGGAGCTCGTCGCGGACGGTGCCGCCCACCACCCAGGCCGTCCGGTCGGAGAGGACCTCGCGGAGGTCGATCACCGCTCGTGGGCGCGGCGGACCCGCGGCGAGAGCCCGCACGTGACCTCGTAGTTGATCGTGCCAAGCCGCCGCGCCACCTCCTCGCAGAGGATCAGCTCGCCGCCCTGCCCGCCGATCAGCACGGCCGGCTCGCCCGGCTGGACCTCCGACTCCGGGCCCAGGTCCACCGTCACGTTGTCCATGCTGATGGTGCCGACGAGCGGACGCCTGCGGCCTCCGATCAGCACGTCGCACGCGCCCGAGAGGGCGCGGCGCCAGCCGTCGCCGTAGCCGATCGGCAGCGCGCCGACGAGCGTCGGCTCCGCAGCCCGCCAGGTGCGGCCGTAGCCCGCGCTCTCCCCGGGCTCGAAGCGCTTGACCGACGCGACGTAGGAGGACAGGGACAGCGCCGGCTCGAGCTCGCGCTCGGCGGGATCCTCCTGGAAGGGGTCGAGGCCGTAGATCGCGATGCCGCAGCGAACCATGTCGAAGTGGGAGCCGGGCTCGCGGTAGGTCGCGGCGCTGTTGGCCGCGTGGACCCTGATCCCGGGGTACTCCTCGCGCATCTCGCCCGCGAAGGCGGTGAAGCGGTCGAGCTGCGTGGCGAAGTGGTCGTCGCCGCGCTCGTCCGCGGTGGCGAAGTGGGTCATCAGCCCGGCCAGGACGAGCCGGTCGTCCTCGGCGGCCGCCGCTGCAACCGCCCGCGCCTCGTCCGGGTCGGCCGTGCCGAGCCGGCCCATGCCCGTGTCGAGCTTTACGTGGACGCGCGGCGCCCGGCCGCCCTCGGGCGCGCGCTCCGGAAGGGCGCGCACGAACTCCTCCTTCCAGGCCACCACGTCGGCATCCGCTGCCAGCGCCGTCCGCGCGTCCTCCGGCGTGAGCGCTCCCATCACGAGGATCGGCTCGGCGATCTCGTGGCGGCGCAGGTCCTCGGCCTCCGCGGCCGTCGCCACGCCCAGCCAGCTCGCCCCGCCGGCGATCGCGGCCCGCGCGGCGGCCACCGCGCCGTGGCCGTAGCCGTCCGCCTTGACCACCGCACAGAGCTCGGCGTCGCCCGTCAGGAGCGAGCGCAGGTGGGCGCAGTTGCGCTCGATCGCCCCGACGTCGACCCGCGCCAGCGCCCGCTCGGCGGTCACTCGGAGGCGAGCGCTCCCAGCAGGTCGACCCGCGTGACCACCCCGACCAGCTTGCCGTCCTCGACCACCGGAAGCCGGTTGTGCCCGGTCTCGTGGATGCGCCGGGCGGCATCGCGCGCGTCCGTGTCCGGCTCGACCGTGTCGGGGTCCGCGCTCATCATGTCGCTCGCCTTGGAGGCGAACGCCTTGCGCAGCCGGCCCTCGAAGCGGCTCAGCGGCTCCAGGAAGACCGTGCCACCGAACAGGTTGATGTAGTGCGGGATGTGGAGGTCGCCGTCGTTGTCGGGCAGGACGAGGTCGGCCTCGGTGACGATGCCCACGCAGCTGCCGTCGCCATCCACCACGGGCACGCCGGGCAGCTCGTTCTCGCGCAGGGTCCTCACGACGTCCTCGACGGTCGCGTCGGGCGACACCGTCTCGGGATTCGAATCCATGACCTCGCGGACCAGCACTGCGGGCAGACTACCCCGTGCGGGCGTCCCGCCCGCACCTCTGATCAAGGGGCCGCCATCCGGGCGGCTAAGAGGGGGCAAGGCCCCTGTGAAGCTCGTCGATCACGTCGCCGGCCATCACGTGGTCGGCTCCGTAGCGTCCGGCGGCGGCCCGGCCCGCTCGCACGTGCGCGAGGGCGCCGAGGGCCGCCGCCTCGAGTGGGCCGAGGTCCTTGGCCAGCAGCGCCCCGATCAGGCCGGAGAGCACGTCACCCGTCCCCGCCGTCGCCAGCGCCGGGGTGCCGCCGGCGCTGATCGCCTCGGGCCCGCCCGGGAGCGCCACGATGGTGTCGTCGCCTTTCAGCAGAACCGCCGCGCCGCTGCGCTCGGCGGCCTCGCGCACGTGGGCGAGGCGGTGCGCCTTGATCTCCTCGGAGTCGACCTCGAGCAGCCGCCCCAGCTCGCCCTCGTGCGGCGTCAGGACCGTGGGAGCGTCGCGTTCGGCGAGCGACTCGAGCCTGCCGGCGTGCGCGTTGAGGCCGTCGGCGTCGATCAGCAGCGGCGCCTGCACCGCCGCCGCGACCTGACGGGCGAACTCCTGCGCCTGCTCGGCCCGGCCGAGCCCCGGCCCGAGGACCACCGCCCCGGCGCGCTCCGCCATCTCCTCGACGACCTCCGCCCCGGCCGGCGTATGGGCCCCGTCCTCGTGCGGCAGCGCGCGGCTCATCTGCTCGAGCAGCCGCAGGTCCACCGCCTGCTGCGCCGGCTCGGGCACGGCCACCTGCACGTAGCCCGCGCCTGCCCGCTGCGCGCTCCGGGCCGCCATCGTCGGGGCGCCGGTGAGACCGGCGGAGCCGCCGACCACCACGACGACGCCCGAGCTGAACTTGGAGCCCTCGCGCTGCCGGTGGGGATAGAGCTCGAGCACGCGCTCGGAGATGAGGCCGGCGCGCTCGCCGCTCGGAGCTCCGCGGGGGATGCCGATCTCGATCACCTCGACAGTGCCGGCGTGCAGCGCGCCGGGGGCGACGTGCAGGCCGATCTTGGAGCCGTGGAAGCTCGCTGTGGCGATCCCCCGCACGGCCTCGCCCTCGACCTCTCCGGTGGTGGCGTTGACGCCCGAGGGGACATCGCAGGCGACGACCGGGGCGTCCTGTTCGTTGATCGCGGCGATCGCGCCCTTGACGGGCTCGCGCGGCTCGCCCTCGAAGCCGGTTCCGAGAAGGGCGTCGACGATCGCGCCGGAGCCCTCGAGCCGCTCCGGGTCGAACGGCTCGGGCGGGGCGCCCGGCAGACGGTCGAGGTTTTCCTTCGCGTCCCCCTTCAGCCCGTCGAGGTCGGCGGCGGCGAGGACGTCCACCTCCCGGCCGTCCTCACGCAGCAGCCGCGCCACGACCAGCCCGTCGCCGCCGTTGTTGCCCTTGCCGACCACGACCCGGACCGGCCCCGAGCGCGCCGCGGCGGCCGTGACCCTCGCGAGCCCGGCGCCGGCGCGCTCCATCAGGTCGAGCGAGGGAACGCCCTGCTCCTCGATCGCCCAGGCGTCGACGGCCCGCATCTCGGCGGCCTCGAAGAGCGGATCGAGCCAGTCGGGGAGGGTGGTCACGCGGCGCATCTTGCCGCGAATTCCCGACCTGGGCCGATTCACCCATGAGATACATGGGTCAATGTGCCCAGGGGCCCGGATGATCGAAGTTCGCCCAGCGACCTCTGGCGACATCGAGGCGATGGCCGCGGTGCACTCTTCCGGCTGGCGGGAGGGATTCGCCGGCATCGTGCCTTCCGAGCTAACGCCGTCGCCGGAGCGTCTCGCACAGCGGATGCGAGAGCGCTTCGCGGAGCGTCCCGGAGGGCGGCTCGTGGCGGAGATCGAGGGCGAGCTCCGCGGGTTCTGCTTCTTCGGCCCGAGCCGCGACGAGCGCGCCGACCCGGCTGTGGGCGAGATCTACGTCCTCTTCGTCGCTCCAGCGTCCTGGCGCACCGGGGTGGGCCTGGCGCTCGTGAAGCGCGCGCTCGAGGAGCTCGCGGGCTTCGATGAGGTCACCCTCTGGTCAGCGGCCGAGAACCACCGCGCCAACGCGTTCTACGAGGCGCTCGGCTTCGCTCGCGACGGTGCCGACCAGCTCCGGCCCGAGTTCGGGAACGTCAGGGAAGTCCGCTACCGGCAAGCGCTACCGCGCCCGCCGTAGTGTCGGTGTGCGTGAGCGAGACGCTCACGCCCACGCCGAGCTCGCCGGCGCGCTCCGCCACGCGGCCGCTCAGACGCACCTCGGGCGCCGCCTCGGTAGCCACCACCTCCACGTCGGTGAAGCTCCAGCCGGTCAGCCCCAGCGCCTTGGCCACCGCCTCCTTGGCACAGAAGCGCGCCGCCAGGTGCTGGGCCGGCCGGGCGCGCGCAGCCGCGTAGGAGCGCTCGCCCTCGGTGAAGACGCGCTCGGCCAGGTTGGGCCGGCGCTCCAGCGCCCGCTCGAGACGGTCGATCTCGAGCAGGTCCAGCCCGATCATTCGACCGTGACGGTCTTGGCCAGATTGCGCGGCTGGTCCACGTTCAGCCCGCGCGCCCGGGCGATGTAGTAGGCCAGCAGCTGGAGCGGGATGATCGCCAGGATCGGCTGGAGCAGCCAGTCGGTGCGGGGCACGTAGACGACCTCCTCGGCGTGCTCGGCCACCTGCTTGGAGCCCGCCGTGGCGACCGCGATCACGTGCGCGCCGCGGGCGCGGACCTCCGCGATGTTCGACAGCACCTTCTCCAGGACCGGCGACTCCGTGGCCACGCAGACGACCGGGGTCCGCTCGTCGAGCAGCGCGATCGGGCCGTGCTTCATCTCGCCGGCCGCGTAGGCGTCGGTCGGGATGTAGGAGATCTCCTTGAGCTTGAGCGCCCCCTCGAGGCAGACCGACAGACCGACGTGACGGCCCAGGTAGAGGAAGAAGTTCGAGTCCTTCCAGTGGGTGCCGATCTTCCTCATCGGCTCGTCGACCTCGGCCATGAGCCGCTCGATCGACTCGGGCATCGCCCGGAGCTCGTCGATCAGCCGCGTCATCACATCGGGCTCGAGGCTGCCGCGGACCGCGGCCAGCTTGAGGGCGAACAGGTACATCGCGGCCACCTGGGCCACGAAGGTCTTGGTGGCCGCCACGCCGATCTCGAGGCCCGCGCGCGTGAAGAGGACGCCGTCCGAGTCGCGCGTGGCCTGGCTGCCCATGATGTTCGTGATCGCGAGCACCTTCGCGCCCCGCTCGCGCGCGAGCCGCATCGCCGCCAGGGTGTCGGCGGTCTCTCCGGACTGGGAGATGCCGATCACGAGGTCGCGCTCGTCGATGACCGGGTTGCGGTAGCGGAACTCCGAGGCGATGTCCATCTCCACCGGCACCCGCGACCACCACTCGATCGCGTAGCGGCCGGTGAGGCCCGCGTGGTACGAGGTGCCGCAGGCCACCACGATCACGCGGCGAAGCTTCTTGAGCTCCTCGTCCGAGATCCCGATGTCGCCGAGGTCGACCGTGTCGCCGATCAGGCGGTCGCCGACGGTCTCGGCGACGGCCTCCGACTGCTCGTGTATCTCCTTGAGCATGAAGGTCTCGTAGCCGCCCTTCTCGGCCGCGTCCTCGTCCCAGTCGACGTCCTCCACCTCGCGCTCGACCGGGGCGCCGCCGGCGTCGAGGAAGCGTGCGCCGTCGCCGTCGACGGCCACGATCTCGCCGTTCTCGATCAGCTGGATCCTGCGCGTCTCGGCCAGGAAGGCCGGGATGGCGGAGGCGATGAAGCTCTCGCCCTCGCCGAGCCCCACGACCAGCGGGCACTCCTTGCGGGCGCCGACGAGCAGCCCCGGATGGTCGGCCGACATCGCGACGAACGCGTAGTGGCCGCGGAGCTCGTTGTAGGCGGCGCGGACGGCCTCGACCAGGTCGCCGCCGTCCTGCAGGTGCCCCGCGATCAGGTGGGCAACCACTTCGGCGTCGGTGTCCGAGGTGAATTCGGCACCGTCCTCCTGGAGCCGCGACTTGAGCTCGGTCCAGTTCTCGACGATGCCGTTGAGCACGATGTGCACGCGCTCGGAGCTGTCCCAGTGGGGATGGGCGTTCTCCTGGGTCACGCGGCCGTGGGTGGCCCAGCGGGTGTGGCCGATGCCGGTGGAGCCGTCGAAGTCGCCGTCGCGCGAGGCGACGGCCTCCTGGAGGTGCTTGAGGTTGCCGACGGCATGCACCGAGTCGACGGAGCCGTCCGCCAGCAGGGACAGGCCGGCGGAGTCGTAGCCCCGGTACTCCAGCTTGCGCAGGCCCTCCAGGATCAACTCCCGGCAGTCACGCTCGCCTACGTATCCGATGATTCCGCACATAGGGGGCCCGTCAGCGTAGCTCCGCCTCGACGATTCCCGCCAGGCGAGCCGCTATCTCCTGACATTCATCGGCGTCCGGCGCCTCGACCATGACCCGGACGAGCGGCTCGGTGCCCGACGGCCGCACGAGCACGCGGCCGCGGCCCTCCAGCCCCTTCGACTCCTTCTCTACCGCGTCCCAGAGCGCCTGGGCCTCGTCGAGCCCGTCCTTCGAGGCCACGCGCACGTTCACCAGGGTCTGCGGGAGCCGCTCCATCGCGTGCCGGTCGGCGAGGTCGCCATCCGCCAGCGCCTCCATCGTGAGCAGCGCCGACGCGGTGCCGTCGCCGGCGGGCACGAAGCCGGTGTCGATGATGTGGCCCGACTGCTCGCCGCCCAGCGCCCAGCCGCGCTTCAGGAGCTCGGCGAGCACGTAGCGGTCGCCGACCGAGGTGGTGGCCACCTCGATGCCGGCGTCCTTCATCGCCGTGTGGAAGCCGTAGTTGGTCATCACGGTCACCGCCACGCCATTGCCGGAGAGCCGGCCGGCCTCGCGCAGGTGCAGGGCGGCCAGCGCCATCAGCTCGTCGCCGTCGACCACCGTCCCGTTGCGGTCCACGGCCACGACGCGGTCGGCGTCGCCGTCGAAGGCGAAGCCGACGTCGTAGCCGCCCTCGGCGACCCGCCCGGCCAGGGCCTCGACGTGGGTGGAGCCGCAGCCGTCGTTGATGTTGCGGCCGTCGGGCTGCGCGGCGATCGCTTCGACCTCGGCGCCGAGTCGCCTGAACACCTCGGGCGCCACGCGGTAGCTGGCCCCGTTGGCGCAGTCGAGCAGCACCCTGCGGCCGGACAGGTCAAGGTCCTTGAAGCGCAGCTCGAGCTCGCGCTCGTAGTCGCCGGCGGCGCCGTGCAGCTCGCGTACGCGGCCTATCGGCCGCTTGGCCGGCTCCTCGAGGAGGCCCTCCATCTCTTCCTCCGCGGCGTCGTCGATCTTGGTGCCGTCGGAGCCGAAGAACTTGATCCCGTTGTCCTCGTAGGGATTGTGCGAGGCCGAGACAACCGCCGCCAGGTCGAAGCCGTACCGGCGCACGAGCAACGCCGCCCCGGGCGTGGGGAGGACGCCGCCCAGCAGCGCGTGGCCACCACCTGCCGCCACGCCCGCGGCCACCGCGGCCTCCAGCATCTCGCCGGACTCGCGCGTGTCGCGGACGATCAGGACCTGCGGCGCATCGGCAGCGGAGGTCGCGGCCGCGGCGCGGCCCAGCGACAAGGCGAGGTCGGCGCTGAGGAACTCGCCAGCGACGCCGCGGACACCGTCGGTGCCGAACAGCCTCCGCGCCATCAGCGAAGAGCTAACGCTTGGAGAACTGCGGCCGCTTGCGGGCCTTCTTGAGCCCGGCCTTCTTGCGCTCCTTGACCCGCGGATCGCGCGTCAGGTAGCCGCGGCGCTTGAGCTCGACGCGAAGGTTCGGGTCGGCCTCCACCAGCGCCCGGGCGATCCCGTGGCGCAGCGCCCCGGCCTGAGCGGCTACACCGCCGCCGTGGATGCGGGCGCTCACGTCCATACGCGAGCCGTAGCCGGCCACCTCGAGCGGCTGCCGGGCCATGCGCTGGAGCTTGATACGCGGGAAGAACTCGTCGAGGTGCCTGCCGTTGATCTGGTAGGTGCCGTCGCCCGGCTTCAGGATCACGCGCGCCACGGCGGTCTTGCGCTTGCCGGTGGCGCCGTAGCGGGCGTCGGCAGCCAGATCGAGCGGCTCGCGAGCGACCGCCTCGGGCTCGCCGGCCGGAGCGGCCTCCTCGGGCTCCTCGCCGGGCGCGGTCTCCTCCTCGGCGTCCTCGGGCGCCGCGTACTCGGAGTACTCGTCCTCCGCGCGCTCCTCCTCGAGCACCAGGTCGGGCTCGAGGTGGAGGCCGGGGATGACCTCTTCCTTCTTCTCGTCGGACGACTTCTCGCGCTTGCGCTCGCGCTTCGGGCGCTCCTCGGCCTCTGCCTCTGGCTCTGGGCTCTGGGCGCTGGGCTCTGAGGGCTCCTCGGCAGCCTCGGGCTCTTCCGCCTGGGGCTCTTCCGCCTCGGGCGCGGCCTCTTCGGGCTGCTCGGCCTCGGGCTGCTCTGGCTCTGGCTGTTCGGCCTCGGGCTGCTCTGGCTCGGGCTGCTCGGCCTCCGGCTGCTCTGGCTCGGGCTGCTCGGCCTCCGGCGGCTGCTGCTCTTCGGGCTCCTGGCCCTCGTCCTGGCGTTCGTCTTCGATCATGTGCTCAGTTCCATCGGCTCCGGCTTCTGGGCCGCGTGCGGGTGGTCGGGACCGGCGTAGACCTTGAGCTTGCGCAGCTGGGCGCGGCCGAGGCGCGTCCGGGGAAGCATCCCTCGCACCGCCTTGCGCACGACCTCCTCCGGCTGGCGCTCGAGCAGGTCGTTCAGCGTGCGGCTGCGAAGCCCGCCCGGGTAGCCGGAATGCCGGTAGTAGCGCTTCTGGTGGCGCTTGTTACCGGTCACCGCGACCTTCTCGGCGTTGACGACGATCACGAAGTCGCCGACGTCGCAGTGCGGCGTGAATTCCGGCTTTCGCTTGCCCCGCAACGCGTCGGCGATCTGGGTCGCGAGGCGGCCCAGCGTCTGGTCGCTGGCATCCACGACGAGCCAATTTCGCTCGCGCGTCGCCGGGGTGGCTACGTAGGTCTTCATAGAAACGGGCCGCCCCTGGGCGGCCGGTCGAACAGTGTGGCACACGGGAAGGGGAAGCGGCGACCGCGGCCGACGCTATAGTGCCGCGCGCAATTCAAGCCTGCCGAATCCCCTGCGGGCACGCCGTAGCCGTGGGGGAACGGGGGACCCAATCGGAGCGCCCGGCAGGGCCTTCGGTGGGGCGAATCGAAACAAGAGCCACGGCTCTGGTTCGTAGCGCCGCTCTTTCGGCGCGAGCCCGACAGCTAACCCCGTAGGCCGGAGAAAGAGAGGCCGGAAGAGGTGCAAGTCCGCTTCCACGATCGACGCTTGGCGATGGGGGCCGCCCTGTGCGCTTGCGTGGCAATCGCCGCGCCGGTCGCCGCGTTCGCGGATTCGGGCGGGGGCGGGGCCATGTACGTCGCCAAGCCGCGGATCACGAAGGTCAAGTGCATCCGTCGCTGCGCCTCGCACCGGCGGGCCCGCGGCGGCAGCACGCTGCGCGTGACCGGCACCGATCTCGGCGGCGTCCACCAGATGACCTTCCACGGCACCTACGGCCGCGCCGACGACATCACCGCCAAGGTCCGCAGCGGCAGCGCCACGCGCCTCAACGCCCGCGTGCCGCTGGGCGCGATCACCGGCCCGGTCTCGCTGAAGAACGACGGCGGCGCCAGCTCGCGCCGCACCCGGCCGATCCGAATCCTGCCCGCGCCGCCTCCCTCCCCCAACCCCACGCTCACGGCCGTGCCCGGCCTCCGCGACGCCGGCGCGCCCCGGCTCGAGACCGGCACCAGCCGCACCAAGGTCTTCGTCGACGCCCGCCGCGCGGTGGTCTTCTCGTACCGGATCTCCGGCCGCCTGGCCCGCACCGTCCGCGTCGACCTGGTCAGCGCCGCGAACGGCGCGGTGGTCAAGTCCTGGAGCCGGCCCTCGGTGGCGCCCGGCACGGTGCAGACGATCTCGTGGAGCGGCAAGGTCGGCCGCTCAGGGGCTGCCAACGGCCGCTACTCGTTCCACGTCACCGCCCAGGGCACCGATGGGGCGATCGCACGCAGCACCAAGACGAGCGACTACTCGCGCGACTCCTTCGACCTCTACGGCAACCGCTTCCCGATCCGCGGCCGCCACGATTTCGGCGGCGGCGCCGGCCGCTTCGGCGCCGGCCGCTCGGGCCACACCCACCAGGGCCAGGACGTAATGGCCCGCTGCGGCCGCCAGCTGATAGCCGCTCGCGGCGGCCGGGTCCGCTACAGCGGGCGCCAGAGCGCGGCCGGCAACTACATCGTCATCGACGGCGCGGCCACCGGCACCGACTACGCCTACATGCACCTTGCCGAGCCCTCGCCCTTCCGCAAGGGCGACCGCGTCTACACGGGCCAGCGCATCGGCTCGGTCGGCCGCACCGGCGACGCCACGGCCTGCCACCTCCACTTCGAGATCTGGACCGCGCCCGGCTGGTACGAGGGCGGCCACCCCGTGGATCCGCTCGCCTCGCTGAAGGCCTGGGACGCGTACAGCTGAGGCATTAGGCGGTAGGCAGTAGGCGGTAGGGTCGGCTTCATGGCCGACTACACCGTGAAGAAGCTGGAAGACGTGCCCGACGTGATGGGCGACTACCCCGGCGAAATGCAGATGTTCGCCGACCACCTCGGCACGGAGCAGGTGGCATTCAGCCACCGCCGGATGCCGCCCGACACGGGCGGGCGCGGCAGCTACGGCCACAACCACCAGAAGCAGGACGAGGTCTACTACGTGATCTCGGGAACCCTGACCTTCAAGTGC
This sequence comes from Thermoleophilaceae bacterium, assembly GCA_036406475.1. Taxonomy (GTDB): domain Bacteria; phylum Actinomycetota; class Thermoleophilia; order Solirubrobacterales; family Thermoleophilaceae; genus DASXBA01. Next base: position 19,434 of record DASXBA010000008.1, read on the forward strand.
GGCGACGACGAATTCACGGCCGACGCGGGCACCGCGGTGGGCATCCCGGCGGCGACGGTGCGCTCAGTGCACAACGACACGGACGAGGACGTCGAGCTGGTGATCGTGTCGATCAAGGCCGACGACGAGGTGGAGTTCACGCAGGACTTCTGGCCCTGAAAAAAAGGGGACGGGGCCCTTTTTTTCACTCTCCCTGGAGCCCGGTCGCCAGGGCTTCAGCGTGGCTCGCGAAATCGCGGGACTTCACCGCCCTGCCAGCAAGTATCCGCCGACCGGCCTCGCCTGACCATTTGCGGCCGCTAGGGCGGCGCTAGATGGTCAACCGTTGCCGGCGATGAAAAAAAGGGCCCCGTCCCCTTTTTTTCATTCCCACTCGATGGTGCCCGGGGGCTTGGACGTGATGTCCAGCGTCACCCGGTTCACCGGCGCCAGCTCGTTGATCATCCGCGAGGCCACGCGTTCCAGCAGGTCGTAGGGCAGGCGGGCCCAGTCGGCGGTCATCGCGTCGTCGCTTGTGACCGCGCGGATGACGACCACGTAGCCGTAGGTTCGCTCGTCGCCCTGGACGCCGACGCTGCGGACCTCCGCGGGCAGCACGCAGAACGACTGCCAGAGCTCGCGGTAGAGGCCGGCCCCGCGGATCTCCTCCTGGAGGATGGCGTCGGCGTCGCGGAGGACGTCGAGGCGCTCCTTGGTCACCTCGCCGCCGACGATGCGGATGCCGAGACCGGGGCCCGGGAAGGGCTGGCGCCACACGAGCCGCTCCGGCAGGCCCAGCTCCATGCCCACCTGCCTGACCTCGTCCTTGAACAGCATCCGCAGCGGCTCCACGAGCTCGAACTCGAGGTCCTCCGGGAGGCCGCCGACGTTGTGGTGCGACTTGATCGTCGCCGTGCCGGTGCCGCCGCCCGACTCGATCACGTCGGAATACAAGGTGCCCTGGACGAGGAAGCGCGGCTGGTCGAGCCGCGCCGCCTGCTCCTCGAAGACCCGGATGAACTCCTCGCCGATGATCTTGCGCTTGCGCTCGGGCTCGGTGACTCCGGCGAGGCGGGAGATGAAGCGCTCCTCGGCATCGACCGCCACGAGCGGCACGTGGAACTGGTCGCGGAAGGCGGCCACCACCTGGTTGCCCTCGTTCTTGCGCATCAGGCCGTGGTCGACGAAGACGCACGTGAGCTGGTCGCCGATCGCCTTGTAGGTCAACAAGGCGGCGACGCTCGAGTCGACCCCGCCGGAGAGGCCGCAGATCACCTTGCCGTCGCCCACCTGCTCGCGGATCCGCGCCACCTGCTCCTCCACCACCGAGGCTGCGCTCCAGGACATGTCGCAGCCGCAGATGTCGCGCAGGAAGGTCTCGAGGATCTGGCTGCCGTAGGGCGTGTGGACCACCTCGGGGTGGAACTGGATGCCGTACAGGCCGCGCTCCGGATCCTCGGTCGCCGCGACCGGCGACTCGGTGGACGACCCCAGCGCCGTGAAGCCCGGCGGCGGCTCGAAGACCGTGTCCCGGTGGCTCATCCAGCACGTCTGCTCGGCGGGGAGCCCGCGCAGGAGCCGGCCCTCGTTCGAGACGAGCAGCTGCGAGCGGCCGAACTCCCCCACCTCGGCCGGCTCGACCCGCCCGCCCAGGTGGTGGACCATCGCCTGCATCCCGTAACAGATGCCGAGCACCGGCACGCCCAGCTCGAACAGCTCCGGCCGCGGCTGCGGCGCGCCCTCGGCGTAGACCGAAGCGGGGCCGCCGGAGAGGATCAGCCCCTTG
>DASXBA010000009.1:0-1971 GCA_036406475.1 Thermoleophilaceae bacterium
GGGCCGGCAGCGATCGACTGGTTCCGCCGCCGCTCGCAGGATCTCTCCGATATCGGCCACATCCTGGGCTCCGAGCAGGACCCGCTCGGCAGCGCGCAGCGCGCGGCTGAGCGGATCGCGGAGCTCGAGGAGAGGGCGAGCAAGGTGGGCTCCGAGGACCTCTCGAAGAAGGCGGACGAGATCTCCGCCTCCGGGCAGCGGATCGGCGAGATCACGGTCTTCATCGGGCGCGGGGAGGACGCCGATCAGCGCACTCTGCTGGACCTCGCCGACCGGATCAAGTCCCGAGCCGGGGCCGCGGCGGTGGTGCTGGGCGGCGCCGGCGACGGCAAGGCCGCGCTCGTCGCAAGCTTCAGCAAGGAGGTCACGGACCGCGATATCTCGGCGGCCGATGTGATCAAGGAGGCCGCCCAGGTGATCGGCGGCGGCGGGGGAGGCCGCGACAACGTGGCGCAGGCGGGCGGCCGCGATCCCTCGAAGCTCGACGAGGCGCTGGCCGCGGCACGCAAGGCGATCGAGGACAAGCTCACCGTCTGATGAGCAAGGAGCGCGTGCGCCGCGGCGTCGCCGTCGCCGCTGCGGCGACCTTCGCGACGGTGGCGCTGTTGAGCGGCTGCGGCTCGGACGAGAAGATCGTGGGCGGGTCGGCCAGGGTGGCCATGGCGACCCCGCCCGACTCCCTGGACCCACAGCGCGCCTACACGACGGAGGCGGCAGAGGCCGATTGGATCGCCTATACGCCTCTCCTCACGTACCGGCACAAGAGCGGCGCCGACGGGACCGAGCTGATCCCGGGCCTGGCCCAGCGTCTGCCCAGGATCTCGCCGGACGGGCGGACGTACCGCCTCTTCCTTCGCAGGGGCCTCGTCTACTCCACAGGGCGGCCGGTGATGGCGAGCGACTTCGCCTACACGATCGAGCGCGCCATCCGGCTCGGTTGGCTGGGCCGGCACTTCCTCACCGACAACATCGTCGGCGCAGGCGTCTTCGAGAGCGGGGCAGTAGCCGACATCTCCGGCATCTCGACCGACGACGCGAGCGGCGCGATCACCATCAAGCTCATCCGCCCGTGGGGCGCCTTCGAGAACATCCTCGCCCTTCCCGCCACGGGGCTCGTACCGACCGGGACCCCGATGCGCGACCTGAGCGCCAAGCCGCCGCCCGGCGTGGGCGCCTACCGGATCACGAACGTGGTCCCAGGCCGTCGCTGGACGATGCTCAGAAACGACAGCTTCAATGCGCTCGAGCTCCCCGACATTCCCTCGGGGAGCCTGGAGCGGGTCGCCGTCAAGGTCATCCACAACCCGCTGACGGCTGCGAACAAGGTCTTGAGCGGCCGCGCCGATGGCTACGACCCCGGTGCCGCGCTGCCCGCCGGCGTTCGGCCGCGCGCCCAGGCTCTCGGCTCGAAGCGCTTCGACATGATTGGCATCCCCTCGACTCTCTATTTCTTCCTCAACACGGCCGAGCCGCCGTTCAACAGCGAGCTGGCGCGGCGAGCGGTGATCACGGCGCTCAACCGGCCGTACTTGGAGAAGCTCGCCAAGGGGGCGCTCAGCCCGAACTGCTACCTCATCCCGGAGGGCATCGTGGGGCACCCGAGTGCCTCGTGCCCGTACGGAGACGCTGACGACCGGGGAGACCTCAAGGCCGCACGGCAGCTGATGGCGGAGTCCGGAACCGCCGGGGCTCCCGTGGTGGTCTGGGTGGAGGACAGCTCGCCGGAGCGTGCCTACGCCCGCTACCTCACGAAGCTCCTTGATCGCCTCGGGTTCGACGCCCGCACGGAGGCCGTCGCCACGGCCCAGGATTTCGGGCGGGCCGGCGAGACCCAGACCGATCCCCAGGCCGGGTTCGCCAGCTGGTTCAACGACTTCCCCAACCCGATCGACTTCTACTCCGTGCTCGACTCGCGCTTCATCGGTCCTCCGGGCAGCCCGAACGCGGGGCACGTGAACGACCTCTTCATCC
>DASXBA010000010.1:0-5933 GCA_036406475.1 Thermoleophilaceae bacterium
CACCGTGGTCAGCTCCGCGAAGCCCCGCCGCGCGTACTCGGAGAACGTCACGCCGGATCCGCGAACGACCGGGGCGTTGCCGAAGAGGTAGCTGAGCTGGAGCAGGAGGAACGTGGTGAACACGGCGCCGACCGCGCCGAGGATGATCAGGCGCTCGGTGTCCGGGAGCCGGGGCGTCGGGCCCGGCTCCGGCGGGGCCGAGCCACCGCCATCGCGGTGCAGGACGAGGCCACACCCTCCCAGGGCCAGGACGAAGAGGACGCCGAAGAACACGAGCCGGGGCACGAATGCCAGGCGGGCCAGCGCATCGGCCAGGTCGTCCCGCAGCGTGGCGAGCACCGGATCCGCGTTTGCGAGCATCAGGATGAAGAGACCGGCGACCGGCAGGGCCAGGAGCACACCGCGGAGGAGCGGCCGGTGCCGCGGCGTCGCGACGAGCCCGACGAGCTCGAACGCTCGTCGGATCGCTTCTCCGGCCGCGACGAGCGGCGCGACGACGGGCACCCACAGCAGGAACGGGGCGGTCAGCGCCGTCCACCCCGGGGTGTCGGCCAGAAGGACCGCGATCCCCAGGAGCACTGCCACGCTGCCCGCGATGACGGCATGAAAGGGCGGAGCGGCGGTCAGGGCGGTGGCGAGGCCGAAGCCCGTCGCGAGCCCGAGCGGGACGAGGAGCGGCCCCCGGGTTGGCGCAGCCGTCACCCGGGCGCAGAGCAGGATGCCTCCGGCGGCGGCCACCGTCCAGATGCCCCAGTTGAGCCCGGGCGCGGCATCGAAGAGCAGGCCGGTGCCGATCGCGGCCACCGTGCCGGCGACGCACCAGAGGAGCAGCGGGCGGGCCACGGCGCTCATCGGCCCGCCGTCTGCGGCAGGCCGCCGAAGCGGCGGTCCCGACCGCGGAACTCGGTGACCGCCGCCGCGAGGTCCTCTCCGCGGAACTCGGGCCACATGCGGGTCGTGAAGAAGAGCTCGGCGTACGCGCTCTCCCAGAGGAGGAAGTCACTGAGGCGCTGCTCACCTCCGGTGCGGATCAGCAGGTCCACGTCGGGCGCCGGCGCGCCCCGAGATCCGCCGAGGCGGGCCGCGAAGCCGTCCCGCGTGGCATCGCCGAGCCCGCCGAGGCGGGCCGCCGTGAGGATCGCGTCGCGCGAGGAGTAGTCGATCGCGACGCGAAGGTGCAGGCGCCGTCCCCGGGCGGTGAGCGTCTCGGCGGCCGAGATGGCCGATACCACCTGGGGCGACAGCCGATCCCGACGCCCGATCACGGACAGGCGGACGTCGCGAAGCTCGAGCGGCCGGGCCTCCTCTCGCAGGAACCGCTCGAACAGCTCCATCAGCATCCGCACCTCGTCCTCGGGCCGGACCCAGTTGTCCGACGAGAAGGCGAACAAGCTCAGGGTCCCGATCCCGAGATCCGGGGCCGCCTCGACGACGCGCCGAATCGCGTCCACGCCCGCGTGGTGGCCGGCCGAGCGCGGGCACCCGCGGCGCAGCGCCCATCGCCCGTTGCCGTCCATGATGATGGCCACGTGTAGTGAAGTACTTTTCATTTCAAAGTCTCCTCGCAAAAAAAATCGCGTCGGCGTCAGCGCCGGAGCGTGTCCTGCGTGGTGCGGATCAGGGCTTCCATGTGGGCCAGATATCGCGTGAGCTCGCGACGGCCCACCGGGGTGAGTCGATACTCGGTCCGCGGCCGCCGGCCGTCGAACGTCTTGGTGCAGGTGATGTAGTCGGCTTCCTCGAGCTTTCGGGCGTGCACGCTCAGGTTGCCGTCGGTCGTTTCCAGCAGAGCCTTGATCTCGTTGAACGTGAGCGACTCGGCGGCCGCGAGCGCGCTCACGATGCCGAGGCGGATCCGGTGATGGATGAGGTTGTCGAGGCTCGTCGAGGTACGACCGCCAGCCGCCCGAGGCGACGGGCCGCGAGGGGCTGGGCTCTTGGGCGCCGAGGACTCCGCCCGCTGCCGACGCGCCGCGCTCGAGTCAGCCACCGTGCTTCCTCCCCACGATCAGCCCGAAGGCGACGTGCAGTCCTCCGAACCCGCCGATGAGGAGCCAGTTGCCCCACGCGAGGGGCAGGAGCAGACCCACCGCGCCGAGGAGCATGAAGGCGCTGCCGATGAGCGGCACGACCCGCACCGACCAGGCGCCGGCCGCGACCAGCCCGGCTCCGTACAGCAAGAGCCACGTCCCGGGCATCAGGTCGAAGTATTCGCCTCGCTGCAGGGCGCCCGTGAGGAGGGCGCCCGAGAGGACCGCCGGCGCCAGGCTCAGGGCGAACTTCCTGGCCGGACCCGGGATCAGCGACTCACGCGCGGCGCGAGTCTTCCGGGCGGTCGAGAGCGCGCCGATCAGCGCCGCGACGCCCGCGGCGGCCAGCCACGTCGCGAGCCAGCCCGGGCGCGTGGACTGCCGCGCCGCCACGAGCCCGCACGCGGTCGCGACGCCGCCGATCAGGATCAGGCCCCAGCCGGAGAACGCGGAGAACGCGGCGGCGTTCGCCATGGTCGCCCGGATGAACCGGAGATCGGCCATCGCCCGCGCATGGAGGGCGGACGACTCGGCGATCGGCTCGTTGCCGGCGCTGGAGGGCATCAAGCCATGAGTAGCGCCGCTGGTTCTATATGTCAAGTACTTTGTAACATAGAGCCACGGGCCGGCCGTGCTAGGCTGCCGGCGTGCCTTCCGGGGTCGAGCGCCCGAACCTCCTCGTCATCCTGATCGACGACCTGCGCTTCGACGAGTTCGGGGCGGGCGGGCACCCGTACATGCTGACGCCTCACATCGATCGGCTCGCCCGCGAGGGCGCGATGTGCCTCAACGCCTTTCACACCACGCCGCTCTGCTCGCCCAACCGCGCGTCGATCGTGACCGGCCAGTACGCGAGCCGCCACGGCATCATCGACAACGTGGCGCGCGATGCGGCCAGCCACCGGCTGCCGAACTACCACGCGGAGCTGCAGCGCCTCGGCTACGAGACCGCGCACGTCGGCAAGTGGCACATGGGCAACGACGGCTCGCCGCGCCCGGGTTACGACCGCTGGGTGAGCTTCGACGGACACGGCCGGCTCGTCGATCCGGAGCTGAACGTCGACGGCCAGCGCCGCGCGACACGCGGGTACGTGACCGACGTCCTGAACGCGGAGGCGCTCGCGTTCGTGGAGAAGCCGCGCGCGAAGCCGTGGAGTCTCTTCTTCGCCCACAAGGCGGTGCATCCGGACGCGCACCAGGCCGCCGACGGCACGCTCGACTTGAGCCTCGGCGGCTACAAGCCCGCCGAGCGCCACCGGGATCTCTACCGCGGCCGCGTGTTCCCGCCCCGGCCCAATGTGCTCCCGCCCGCGGAGGTGGTGCGGGCGAAGCCGGCCTGGACGGAGGCCTTCCGGCTCAAGGCGACCGACCGCGCCCAGGCGGTGCTGGCCGCGATCCACGCGGGCACGCAGGAGGAGATCCGGCTGCGGGCCGCGATGATGGCCTCGGTCGACGAGGGGGTCGGGATGCTGCTCGACGCGCTCGAGCGGACCGGGCAGCTCGACCGCACCTGCATCGTCTTCCTCGGCGACAACGGCTACTTCTTCGGCGAGCACGCGCTCGGCCCCGAGCGGCGGTTCGCCTACGAGGAAGGGATCCGATCGCCGTTCCTCGTGCGCGACCCGGCCCGGGTGCCCGCGGGGAGCCGGCCGGACGGGCTGGTGCTCGCGCTCGACATCGCGCCCACCATGATCGACCTGGCCGGCGGGACGCCGGGGCCGCACGTCCAGGGCCGCTCGCTCGTTCCGCTGCTGGGCGGCCGGCGTCCGTCCGACTGGCGCACGTCGTTCCTCGTCGAGTACTGGAGCGAGAACGCGATGCCCTGGCTGGTGGGGATGACCTACAAGGCGGTGCGGACCGAGCGGGCCAAGCTGATCCACTGGATCAACCGGGACGGGGTCGACGAGCTCTACGACCTCGCGGCGGATCCCTACGAGCTCGTCAACCTCATCGACGATCCCGCCCACGCCCGCGAGCGGGCCGACCTGCACCGGGAGCTCGCCCGGCTCGTGGTGGAGGCGATCGGGCTCTGAGCCGTCAGCGGCTGGCCGGTGCCGGCTAGCGCGCCGCTACTTCACGCGCTTGAGGAAGCCCTTGGGGTTCCACGTGATGAGGAAGTCCTCGTGGCCGCGCTCGATCGCGAATCGACCGTTCTCGGCGACGAACGCCTCCACCGCTTCGTAGGGGCCGGGGCGGGGGCCCTCGTCCAGGCCGTGATGGCAGATGCCGTCCTCGACGATGAAATACCCGCCGGGCTTGATCAGCGGACTGTAGGTGCGCAGGACGTTGAGGGTGTTCTCGTAGGTGTGGGAGCTGTCCTCGATCACCATCACGTCGTCGGCCGGGCGTATGGCCTGCCGGACGTTCGGGAATTGGCGACAGGCGTCCCCTTCGAGGAGAGAGATCCGGGGGTGTCGCCGCACGCGGTCCGGCACGGAGGCGTGGTCGATGTCGATGCCGATGATGCGGCCGCGCCCCACGAGGTCGCAGAGATTGGCGAGCGCCAGGGTGCTGCCGCCGAAGCGGTTGCCGATCTCGACGATGACGTCCGGCTGGTGCTGGAAGATCAGCTCCTGGTAGACCCAGAGATCCAACGGATTCTTCTGTGTCGGGACCCCCAGGTAGCTCGTCCGGCCGAGGATGCGGCTCTGCATCACCTTGAGCACGTGATCGAGGCGTAGGGTGCTCGCGTCCTCCACGTATCTCGCCGGCGGAGCCGCCGAGGGGGCGGCCGACGCGGAGCCGACGGGAGCGGTCGCGCGCCGGCGGCCCGATCCGAGCGAGCGCAGGATGGCCGAGACCGTGTCGTGGACCCGCTGGCCCACGCGGGGGCGCGGGCTCGCCTTCCGGAACACGCCCACGGTGTCGCCCCACTGCGCGCTGTCGATATCCGCGTCGGGGGCCCAATCCGTCGTGACGTCCAGCATCTCGACGCCGCCGTACTTGGCGAGGGCGCGATAGCCATCCGGATAGAACCGCCAGCAATCGACGGGGTAGCGATGCTCGGGCCCCCGAGAGGGGGCGATCAGGAAGATGAGTCCTCCCGGCTTCAACACGCGCACCATCTCCAGCCACAACAGCCAGAAGTATTCGACGTGCTCGAAGGCCTGGCCGGACACGATCACGTCGACCGCACCGGACGCGAGGGGCAGCTCGTAGGGCGAGGGCAGCACCAGATCGACGTTCGGGCCGGCGGCCAGATCGACTCCCGTGTAGCGCCATCCCCTCCGCGCGAAGAGCGCCCGGTAGCTCCCGTTGACGTCGCTGCTGCCGATGTCGAGGATCTCGAGGCTCCTGAATCGGGGCAGATGACGGCGGACCAGGCCGGCCATGTGGTCGTGAGAGGTCTTGTGCATGAATCCTCGGCGGCTAGGAAGTCGACCGCGGCGACGAGCGCCGGGTGGACGCCCGCAGGACTCGACGCGCCCGACTCAATCCCCGCCACACCCACGTGCTGGTGATTCGATCGAGGCGACGAGTCAGGTCGCGGATGGTCTCGTCCTTGGCCGCCAGATGCCGGGAGAGGGTCCGGAGCGCGTCCTCCTGGGCGTAGCCGCTGCTGAGCCGGCGGCCGAGCTGGGAGAACACTTCTCGGATGAGAGCGACCTGGTCCGGTCGAGCCTCGAAGAGGCTGCAGAGCTCGGGCGAAACCATGGCCCCGGTGGCCAGCACTCCGAGTCCATGCCCGTGGAGGAACTCGAAGTGCGGGCGGCCGATCCTGACCTCGTCCCAGAGACGGTAGACACCGAAGTCGCGCTCCTTCACGTTCGTGTCGTGAAAGAGCACGACGGCCCGGTCACTGAGCTTCGGAAGCCAGGCCTCGAAGTCGTGCCGAACCGACTCGTACGTGTGGAGTCCGTCGATGTGGAGAAGGTCGATCGAGCGGTCGGGGAAGTGGGCGAG
>DASXBA010000011.1:0-19814 GCA_036406475.1 Thermoleophilaceae bacterium
GTGGTGGCGGTAGTCGCCCGGGTCGGGAAGCAGCTCGCCCGCGACGTCGTTGGCCGGCTCCTTCCAGCTCGGCGGCGCCAGCTTGTCGAGCCACTCGAGCGCGTCCGCCTGGATCCCCGGCTCGTCGTCGTTCACCCAGACACCGGCGGTGATGTGCATCGCTGAGACGAGCACCATGCCCTCGGCCACGCCCGACTCGTCGACCGCCGCCTGGACGTCCTCGGTGATGCGGACGAACTCGCGCCGCTCGTCGGTGTTGAAGGTCTTGTAGACGGTGTGGGATTTCATGGGATTGGATCATCGTCGCTCAGCCCGAGCGCCTGCCTTGCGCCGTCCAGCGTCAGGTGATCCTCCTGGCGGAAGATGCGGCCGTGCCTCAGCCAGCAGCAGATGAACACGTCGCCCTCCATGTTGAGGGCGCTCCCTCGGCCCTCGGCTACCAGTTTTACGCGTGCCAGCACCCGGTCGTCGGCAATGGCCGCGATCGACTTGACGTCGACCGCGAACCCGCCCCAGGCCTGGAGGAAATCACGGAGGAAGGCAGTGATCTCCTCGGAGCCGTGGCAGGGCCGCGCCTCGGGGAAGCGTCGGACCGGGTAGTAGTCGCCGTCCGGCTCCCAGAAGTCGTCGATCCGCTCCCAGAACCGGGCGCCGAACATCCGCCGCACTACCTCGACGTTCTCCCGGGACACGCATCGGCGATTATCCCTCCATGGACCTCGGGCTGAACGGCAAGGCGTGCATCGTGACGGGCGCGAGCCGCGGCATCGGCGCCGCGGTGGTCGAGCTGCTCCGGGCGGAGGGCGCCGAGGTGCTCGGCGTCTCGCGCGGCGGTGCCGACCTCGAGGTCGACCTGACCGAGCCGGACGCCGGCGACCAGGTCGTCGCCGAGTGCGAGAAGCGCCTCGGCGGCGTCGACGTGCTCGTGAACAACGCCGGCACGAGCCACGTGAAACCGCTCGACGAGCTGACCGACGACGACTGGCGCAACCAGTGGGAGCTGCACGTGATGGCGCCGATGCGGCTGATGCGCGCGGCGGCGCCGCTTATGGCCCGCCGCGGCGGCGGCCGGATCGTGAACGTCTCGTCGTCCTCCGGAAAGCGGCCGTCGCTGACGAACGCCGCCTACTCGGTGACCAAGGCTGCCGAGCTGTCGCTGTCGAGGGTCTTCGCCGACACCTGGTCCGGCAAGGGCGTGCTCGTGAACGCGGTCACGCCGGGCCCGGTGCAGACCTCGCTCTGGATGGACGAGGGCGGCCTCGCGGACCAGCAGGCGGCTGCCAAGGGAATCTCGCGCGAGGAGGCCCTGGCCGCCCAGCGCGAGAAGATCCCGCTCGGCCGCTTCGGGACCGAGGAGGAGATCGCGTCGGTGGTCGCCTTCCTCTGCTCGGCGCGGGCGTCGAACGTGACGGGCGCCGCCTGGTCGGTGGACGGTGGCGCCGTGCCCGTGATCATCTGAGTCCCTGGCGAAGGCCTTCCGCCTGGGTTAGGTTCGCCCCGGCCCCTCCCGGAAGGAAACAAGTTGAGACTCGCTCGCCTCGGACTCGTCCTAGCCGTCGCATTGCTCGCCGTTCCCGCGTCGGCCGGCGCCGACACGGTGACGTCGAGCAGCAACAACTACACGTTCACCGACGATCCAGGCGAGGCGAGCACGGTCACGATGACCGCCGGCCCCGGGAGCGTGGTCTTCGCGCAGGCCGGCGGCGATCCGATCAGCGAGAGCCTCGGCACTTGCACCGGCACCGGGACGGCGACCGTCACCTGCACCGATCCCACGTTGAACATCGGGATCTTGAACCTGGGCGACATGGTCGACCACGGGACCGCGAACGGGTCCAGGGGAGGCAGCATCGACGGCGGGCCCGGTGACGACGTCCTCGTTGGGTCGAACACCAACTCCAACTTCGAGGACGTGTTCGGTGGCACGGGCAACGACAAGATCAACACGCGGAACGTCGGCCCGTCCTCGAGCCCGTTCAACGACGTGGGCGACTTCGCCGATGGCGACAGCGGCGCCGACCAGATCGTCACAGGCAACGGCAACGACATCGCGAATGGCGAGGGGCAGGAGGAGACCACTCCCGGCGCCGACGCGATCTCCACCGGCAGCGGCTACGACGAGGCGAGCGGCGGGCCCGGCAACGGCGATCGCGTGAATCTCGGTTCAGGCGACGACGAGGCCATCGTCCAGGCCGGCGACGGCTCAGGCGACGTCTACGACGGCTCGGCCGGCATCGACAAGATCGTAGGCAGAAGCGACTTCCCCGGGCCCCCGAACAACTACACGGTGGATCTCGCCGCCGGACGGATCACGAAGACGAATGCGCCGAGCTTCAGCGTGGGCCTCGTGTCGATCGAGGACGCCCAGACGACGGAGGGTCCCAGCCTCGTCGGCGGCGACATCAGCGGCAACGACGCGCTGATCGGGACCGGCGGACCGAACGAGCTCGCGGGCGGAGACGGAAACGACGTCTTCAGCCCCGGGGGAGGCGCCGACCGAGTGATCGCGGGCGATGGCAACGACTCGATGGATCTCAGCGACGGCGCGCCCGACACCGGCCTGTGCGGTCTGGGGAACGACAGCGCGCACATCGACCAGTTCGACGTGACGTCGGACTGCGAGCACGTGAAGGTCTCCCGACTGCGGCCCGCGGACGCCGAGAGGACGCCCCCGAAGTGCAAGCTCAGAAAGGTCAAGTCGCGCTACTCGACGAAGTCGTTCGTCAAGGGGCTGCGCCCGCGGTTGACCTGCAACGAGGCCGTGTCGCTCCTCGCCAGGCTCGTGGTCCGGGTCCGGAGCGTCAGCGGGCGCGTGAAGACGTCGAGGGCGGGGGACCTCGTGCTCGCCGAGCGCTCGGCCAAGCTGGGCGGCGCCACGCGCAGCCTGCGCCTCAAGCCGTCGCGCAAGCTGGTGCGCAGGCTCGGGAAGAGCTTCAAGGCGCGGCTGGTGCTCGAGGCCCGCGACCAGTTCGGGAACCGCCGGGTGGTCAAGAAGACCGTCCGGGTGAAGGCGGCCAAGAAGAAAAAGACGAAGCGCCGCCGCCGTTAGCCACGGCCTGCGGATCCGCGCTGCCGCTACGGTGGCGCGGTGCCGCGCGTCCTGATGGGCCTGATCTTCTTTCCGCGCGGCGGCTCCGCCCAGGTGGCGCGCTATCTCGGACGCTCGCTGCCCGAAGCCGGCTGGGATGTGTCGATCGCATGCGGCTCGCTGGGCGACCCGGGCGAGGAGTCGCACGCGGAGACCTTCTACCGCGGGGTCGATGTGCACCCGCTCGATTACACGGAGGCGCGTGACGCCCCCGACCCCCTGGCCGCAGGCTTCCAGCCGTCGTACGAGGACCGGACGGATGCTCCCGATCGCGTCTTCGCTGCGGTGGACGACGAGACCCTCGAGCACCTCACGCAGACGTGGGAGCGTCAGCTCGAGGAGTCGGCGGCAGGTGAGGCCGACGTGCTCCACCTACACCACCTGACGCCGATCAACGCCGCGGCGGAGAGGGCTTTCCCGGACGTGCCGCGGGTCGGCCACCTCCACGGAACGGAGCTCCTGATGCTGCGCGAGATCGACGAGGGCCCTCCGCCCGGGTGGGACCACGCCGAGGCCTGGGCCGAGCGGATGCGAGCGTGGGCCCGCAGCTGCGAGCGGTTGTTCGTCCTCTCCCCGGACGCTGTGCGCAGGGTGCCCGATCTGCTCGGGGTCGAGGCCGAGCGTGTCGTGTGGGCGCCCAACGGCTTCGACCCGGAGGGCTTCGACCGGCGCCCGGTACGGGGCGAGGAACGGGTGGCGCAGTGGCGCCGCTGGCTGGTCGAGGAGCCGCGCGGCTGGGACGAGTCGGGCGAGCCGGGCAGCGTTGCCTACTCGGAGGAGGACCTCGACGCGTTCCGCGAGGGCGGCCCGGTGTTCGTCTACGTGGGCCGCTACACGGAGGTCAAGCGAATCCCGCTCCTGATCCGCGCGCACGCGCGCGCGCGGGAGCGCTTCGGCCGGCGGGGTCCGCTCGTGCTGCTCGGCGGCTTCCCGGGGGAGTGGGAGGGGGAGCATCCGCTCGAAGTCGTTCGCGAGACCGGCGACCCCGACGTCTTTCTCGCCGGCTGGCGCGGCCACGACGACCTGCCGGACGGCGTCAACGCCGCCGACGTGCTCGTGCTGCCGTCGGTGCGCGAGCAGTTCGGGCAGGTGATCGTGGAGGCTGGGGCGTGCGGGCTACCGGCGATCGCCGTCGACGCACACGGGCCGGCGGAGATCGTTCGCGACGGCGAGACCGGCTGGCTCGTCCCGCCGGACGACGAGGACGCGATGGTCGAAGCCCTCCTGGAGGCGGCCGCCGACGACGACGAGCGTTCCCGCCGCGGCGAGGCCGCCTACGAGGACGCCCGCTCCAAGTACTCCTGGCCGGCGCTGGCGGAGCGCGTGGCGCGCGTCTACGACGAAGTGCGAGCCGGGTAGCGGCCTATCCTGGGCCGCCGTGTCCACGGTCCCGTACCGGATCCGCCGCTCCGACCGCGCCCGCTACGCGCGCATCCTCGTGGGTGGCGACGGCGTCGAGGTGGTGGTCCCACGCCGCTTCCCGATCCGCGACGTCGAGCCCTTCGTCCAGGAGAAGAGCCGCTGGATCGAGCGCACGCTGCGGCGCATGCGGGAGTCGGACGCCGAGCTGCCCCCGGCGCGGCTGGAGGACGGGGGAGAGGTTCCCTATCTGGGCGAGCGGCTCTCGCTTCGCGTGCGCGTCGAGCGTGGGCGCCGGCGCCCGCACGTGGCTCGTCGCGGGGAGACGTTGCACGCGGCGCTGCCGGACGGGGCCGACCTGCGCGAGACCCTCGAGCGCTGGTACCGCCGCCAGGCACGCGACGAGGTGGCGTGGCGACTCGACGAGGCGGTTGCCGCGGCCGGCACGAGCTATCACTCGCTCCAGATCCGCGGCCAGCGATCGCGCTGGGCGAGCTGCTCCTCGAACGGCGCCATGAGCTTCAACTGGCGGCTGCTGCTGGCGCCGTCCGAGATCCTCGACTACGTGGTCGAGCACGAGGTCGCCCACCTCGACGTGCAGGACCACTCGGAGCGCTTCTGGTCCCTGCTGGCCACGCGCTGCCCGGACTGGCGCGAGCACGAGGGCTGGCTGAGAGCGCACGGCCACGCGCTGCGGCTGTAGCGGGCCTACTCCCAGCGGAATCCGCGCACGGCAAGCACCACGCCGAGGATGGTCCAGGCCGCCACCACGCCGGCCGCGCCGGCCATGTCGACGTTGGTTCCGACGATCGCGCCTGACAGCCCGTCGATCACGTGCTTCAAAGGAAGCGCCCGGGCCACGCCGTCGAGGAACGCCGGCAGGTGGCTGCTCGAGTAGAAGACGCCGGAGATGAAGATCACGGGGAGGAAGACGGCGTTGACGTAGGCCGGCGCAGACTCGGAGCCCGGCAGGACATGGGAGAAGGCGATCCCGAGCGAGCCGAAGCAGAGCACGCCGAGGGCCGTGAAGCCGATCAGCTCCGGCCAGTCGTGCGGCCAGTCGACGCCGTAGGCGATGTGGCCGATCGCCACGACGAGCCCCATCTGGATGAAGGCGTTGGCTACGGCGGAGCCGAGGAGGCCGGACAGGTAGGAGCCGGGGGGCATCGGCGTGCCTCGCACCCGCTTGAGGATCCCGAGCTCGCGCAGCGTCGTGAGGTTGAAGGCGAGGGCGTTGAAGGTCGTGGCCATGATGCTCATCCCGGCGATCCCGGGCACGAGCACGTCGAGCTCGTCGGCGTCGGTCGAGAAGACGCTCGCCACCAGCACGAGCAGCAGCAGCGGCAGGATGAAGTTGAAGAACGCGGCGGTGGGGCTGCGCCAGAAGAGGCGCCGCTCGAGCCGGAACTGCGCCCATGCGAGGGCGGCCGCGCTCACTCGCCGCGCTCCTGCTCGGTCGTGAGCTGGAGGTACACGTCCTCGAGGGTTGGCCGACTCACCTGTAGCCCGTCCAGGCGCTCGCCCTTCTCGAGTGCCTCGCCCGTGAGGCGGTGGAGCAGCTCGGTGGGGTCCTCGGTCTCGTGTTCGACGCGAGTGCCGTTGGTCATGTACGAGACGCGGTAGCGCGGCGTCTCCGCGCCGAGCTCGTCGGGCGGCCCCTCGGCGACGATCCGCCCGTCCTTGATGATCGCCACGCGGTCGGAGAGCGACTGGGCCTCGTCGAGGTAATGGGTCGTGAGCAGGACCGTCTTGCCGAGCTCCTTCAGGCGGCTGATCACGGCCCAGGCCGCCCGGCGCGCCGCGGGGTCGAAGCCGGTTGTCGGCTCGTCGAGGAAGATCAGCTCCGGGTCGCCCACGAGCGCGAGCGCCAGGTCGAGCCGCCGCTGCTGGCCTCCGGAGAGCTCGCGCGCCTTAGCGTCAGCCTTCTCCTCGAGGCCGACGAGCCCGATGGTCTCGTCGGCGTCGCGCGGGCTCGGGTAGGCCCTGCCCGAGTGCTCGACGGCCTCCCGCACCTTGATCATGGGGTGGAAGCCGCAGCTCTGGAGGACGATCCCGATTCGCTCCTGGAGGCTGCGCTCCCGGACCGCCGGGTCATGGCCGAGGACGCGCACCTCGCCGGCCGACCGCTTGCGATAGCCCTCGAGGATCTCGACGGTGGTGGTCTTGCCGGCGCCGTTGGGGCCGAGCAGGCCGAACACCTCGCCGCGCTCGACCGCGAAGGAGACGCCGCGGACCGCCTCGAGCGGCCCGTAGCTCTTGCGCAGGTCTGAGACCTCGATGGCGGGCTCTGCCACGCCCTGGAATCTAGGGACTGGGACCTCTGGCGCGGTCTGCCCCGTATAGAGGAAGATGGCCGTGGCCGCCGTGACACAGCTGGCCCGCACAACGCTTTTCCCACTCCGTGCGCTTCGGCGGGACAGCGGTGACAGGGCACTCATAAGCGATGCGCAGGCGGGCTCGGCCGAGGCGGTCGAGCTGCTCTTCCGGCGCCACTGGGGGCGCGCGTATCGGGCCGCCTACCTGATCGTCGCCGACGCCGGCGCGGCCGAGGACATCGCTCAGGAGGCATTCGTCGCCGGGATTGCGGCGCTGGACCGCTTCGACCGGCGACGCCCGTTCGCGCCTTGGCTGCATCGGATCGTCGTGAACCGGGCGATCGACTGGTCGCGAGCACGGGCGGTTCGCCGGGAGGTGCTGGGAGCGCCGGTGGAGAGCCCCGACGAGCTGCGGACCAGCGGCCTCTCCGATGAGATTCGCTCGGCGCTCGAAGCTCTGAGCCCGGAACACCGGGCGGTCGTCGTGCTCCGCTATGTCCTCGAGTACACGCCAGGTGAGATCGCCCGGCTGCTCGAGCTTCCGAGGGGCACGGTCAACTCCCGTCTGCGCCGCGGCCTCGACGCGCTCGAAGCCGGGCTCGCGGAGGCGGTCAGATGAGCAAGCGGATCGGCGACGTGCTGCAAGGCGCAGCGCTTCCGGACGAGAGCGGGGCCGAGGCCCGGGCCTGGCGGATCGTGAGCGGGGCGTACGCGGGACGACGGACGGTGACCCGCCGCCGCCGCTCGAGGCGGCCGCTCGTAGTCGCGCTGGCCACGCTGCTCGTGCTGGCCGCGCTCGCGGCTACGCCGGCGGGACCCGCGGTGGCCGACTGGATCGACAACGCGTTCCATCCGGGACGTCACGACGCGAACCCGGCCCTCGTGCGGCTTCCGGCGTCCGGCCGTCTGCTGGTGACCTCCCAGCGCGGGCCGTGGGTGGTGCAGCAGGACGGATCCAAGCGGAGGCTGGGCCGCTACCAGGACGCGGCCTGGTCGCCGGGCGGCCTCTTCGTCGTCGTCACCACCCGGCATGAGCTCGTCGCGTTGGAGCCCGATGGCGATCCGCGCTGGTCTCTCGCTCGCTCGGCGACCGTCAGCCGCCCCGCCTGGTCGCCTGACGGCTTCCGGATCGGCTACCTGAGCGGCAGCACGTTGCGCGTCGTTGCCGGTGACGGCACCGGAGACGCTCCGCTCGCGCGCGAGGCAGCGGCCGTCGCCCCGGCGTGGCGGCCGCACGCCGACCACGTGCTCGCCTATGCGGACAGGGCCGGCAGGATCCACCTGTCCCAGACCGACCGCAAGCGCAGCCTCCGGCGATCGCCGCCGGGCCCGATCCCATCGCGGCTCGTCTGGACTCCCGACGGACGAAGGTTGCTGGCCCTCGATCCCGGGTCCGTCCGAGTGCTCGATGCCGCCGGCCGCGTCTCCCTCACGCTGCGGCCGCCGGGCGGCCGTGCCGAGGCGCTTGCGGTCGATCCCTCGGGCCACCGTGCCGCCCTGGCGAGCTACGACCCGCGCGCACGCCGAAGCGAGGTCCTCGACGTTCCGCTCTCCGGCGGTCGCCCTCGACGGCTGTTCGCGGGGGCCGGACGCTTCTCGGACGTTGCCTGGTCGCCGGACGGGCGTTGGCTGCTGATCGCCTGGCCGGACGCGGATCAGCTGCTTTTCGTGCGTGCCGGTGCCCGGCCGAAGGTCGCGGCGGTGTCGAACATCGCCGGGCAGTTCGACCCCGGAGGCCGTGGCGCGTTCCCCAAGCTCGGCGGCTGGTGCTGCGCTCCCGGGACTCCCTGACCGGTCCCACCCGTATAGACAGAGATGAGCGACGATCAGCGGCGAGCCGAGCTGCGCGAAAAGGGGTTCGTTGCGCTTCCGGGCGCGCTGCCGCCCGCCGCGGTCGCGCGCCTCTCCGACGCCCTCGACCGCGTCTACGAGGAGGAGCGATCCCGCGGGCGAGTGGGCGACGACGGGGTGATGCACCTGCTCGGCGGCGTCGGCCGCGACGAGGCGTTCATCGAGCTAATCGACCACGCCCGGGTGTTTCCCCTCATCTGGGGCGAGCTCGGCTGGAACATCCACCTGTTTCACTGCCACCTCGACGTAACCCCGCCGCGGGCAGGCCCGCGCAAGGCGCCCGCCTGGCTCTGGCACCAGGACGGCGGTCGCCTCAACCTCGACCTGGACGGAGATCCGCGTCCGCGCTTGTCCCTCAAGGTCGTCTACTGGCTCTCCGACGTGTCCGAGCCGGGCCGGGCCAACATGCTCGTGATCCCGGGCAGCCACGAGCGGAACACGCTCCCGCGGCCCGAGCGCCCCGAGCTCGGCTTCGACCCGCCGGACGGCGCCGAGCCGGTGCTCGCCGCCCCCGGTGACGCCCTCGTCTTCGATCGCCGGCTCTGGCACTCGCGCAGCGAGAACCTCTCGCCGCACACTCGCCGAGCCATATTCCTGGCGTACACCTACCGCTGGATCCGGCCGCGGGACCACCTTGGCTTCGACCCGGCCCGGGTGTCGATCCGACGGCTCTCCCGGGTGCGACGCCAGCTACTGGGCGAGCCTGCCGATCCGCATTCGCACTGGGGCCTGCCGGGTCAACGCGTTCCGTTGAAGGTCGAGTTGAGCGGGCGCGGGCTGCTCGATCCCGCGATCCCGAGCCACAGGTAGCCGGCTAGACGCCCGCCCCGGTGCCGCCGCGTCCCTCGCCGCCGGCGAAGCGGCCGGCGCCCTTCCAGGCGGTCTCGAGCGTCGCCGGGCCGCTCTCGGCCTCCAGGGCGAGACCATCGGCGAGGGGGAGGCCGAGGCCCTCGATCGCGGCGCGGCGGTCGGCGAGCATCGTGTCCTGGGGGAAGGAGGCCAGGCCCTCGGCGATCTCGAGCGCGCGTTCGAGGTGGAGGCCGTCGGACACGACCTCGGTCACGAGGCCCATGGCGAGCGCCTCCGACGCCTCGACGATGCGCCCGCTCAGGATCAGGTCGAGGCCGCGTCCGAGGCCCACGATCCGCGGCAGCCGCTGCGTGCCGCCGTCGATCAGCGGCACGCCCCAGCGCCGCTCCGGGAAGCCGAGCGCGGCTGTCTCGGTGGCGATCCGCAGGTCGCACCAGAGCGCCAGCTCCAGCCCGCCGGCCAGGCACCAGCCCGAGATCGCGGCGATCGTCGGCTTGGACGGCGTAATGCGGGTAAACCCGAGCGGCCCTCGTGGATCCTCGAGCCGCGGCCCGAGGCTCTCGATGTTCTTCAGGTCGGCCCCTGCGCAGAAGGCCACGCCGCCGGCGCCCGTGAGGACCATGACGCGGGCCTCGTCGTCGGCCTCGAACGACTCGTACGCCTGCTGGAGCAGATCGGCGGTGGGACCGTCGACGGCGTTCCGCCGTTCCTGGCGGTCGATCGTCACCACCGCCGCCGCGCCTATGCGTTCGTACTCAACCGACATTTCTCAACCCGTTCACACCGGGGAGCACCGGCCTCGCGAGTATCGCCAGTGCAGATCCCTCCTCGCAACGCGGCCCCGCGCTCCCCGCCGGGGCCGCTTGCATGAGAGGGGGTTGTCCTTCGCAGTGTCCATGACGGGTGCTCGGCCGGATGGCCGAGTGCCCGCTCGCTCGGGACGGTCCTACCAGCCGACCCGCTTGCGCAGCTCGGCCGCCTTGCGCTCGTCCTTGCGCTTCTCGAGCAGCCCCTGGATCGACGACATCACGATCACGAAGAGGATGAAGAAGACGATCACGCCGAGGGCGGTGAAGGTGACGGTCTTGTCGTCGGTCTCGCCCGCGAGGCCCTCGCCGTTGTCCGAGGCGAGCGCGGGGGCGGTGAGCAGGAACGTGAAGACGACCGCTAGGAATCCCAGGCGCATTCGAGGGGTAACGATACCCTGTGCCCGCGGTGGCGGACGACTCCTTCGAGTGCATCGTCGAAATCCCGAAGGGGAGCCGGAACAAGTACGAATGGGACCACGAGCGGGACGCCCTGGTCCTCGACCGCTTCCTCTTCTCCTCGGTCGTCTACCCGACCGACTACGGCTTCATCCCGGACACGCTCGGCCAGGACGGGGACCCGCTGGACGTGATGGTCTGCGTCTCGGAGCCGACGTTTCCCGGCTGCATGATCGACGTCAAGCCGATCGCGCTCTTCCGCATGGAGGACGACAAGGGGATCGACGACAAGGTGCTGTGCGTCCCGCTCAGCGACCCGGGCTGGAACGAGATGGAGAAGCTCGAGGACATCCCCGAGCGGCTCCAGGACGAGATCGCCCACTTCTTCTCCATCTACAAGGACCTGGAGCAGAAGAAGGTCTCCGTCGACGGCTGGTACTCGCGCGAGGACGCGATCGAGGAGATCGGGGCGTCGCGCAAGCGGTTCAAGGACAACGCCGACCACTAGCTAGGGTTCCGCGGCCGTGTCGCTGATCGAGGAGATAGTCCTCGGGATCACGCAGGGGCTGACCGAGTTCCTCCCGATCTCGAGCACGGCCCACCTGCGCATCGTGCCGGCCTTCTTCGGCTGGGACGACCCCGGCGCGGCTTGGACGGCCGTGGTCCAGCTCGGAACGATGGCCGCGGTCCTCCTCTACTTCCGCGACGACCTGCTGAACATCGCACGCACCTGGCTCGGCAGCCTGCGCGACCCGTCCATGCGCGGCAAGCTCGAGGCCCGGCTCGGCTGGTATCTCGTGATCGGCACGATCCCGATCGCGATCTTCGGGTTCATCTTCAAGGACCAGATCGAGAACGGCGGCCGCGACCTCTACCTGATCGGGACGATGCTGATCGTCTTCGGCTTCGTGCTGCTCGTGGCCGAGGAGGTCGGGACCAAGTCGCGGCGGCTCGAGCAGATCACGAACCGCGACGGCGTGGTCATCGGCCTCGCCCAGGCGCTGGCGCTCGTGCCGGGCGTGTCGCGCTCGGGGGCCACGATCTCGGCCGGCCTGTTCGAGGGCTTCGACCGGACGAGCGCCGCGCGCTTCTCGTTCCTGCTGTCGGTCCCGGCCGTGGTGCTGAGCGGCCTGTTCGAGCTGCGCCACGCGGGCACCTCGGGGGGGTCGGCCGGCGGCCTTGTGATCGCGACGCTGCTGGCATTCGTCGTCGGCTACGCCTCGATCGCGTTCCTGCTGCGCTACCTGACATCGCACTCGACCATCGTGTTCGTCGCCTACCGGGTCGTGCTGGGGACCGTCGTGCTGGTGCTCACAGCCAGCGGCGCGATCAGCTAGCGCAGGTACGCTCAGCAACGTGAAGACCGCGGCGAAGTTCGGGCTGATCGCGGTCGTCGCGCTGGCGGTCGTGGTGCTGCCCGGGGGCGGCGGCGCCCTCAGGGTGGCGCTGTCCCTCCTGACGATCGGCTTCTTCGCGGCGATCGCCCTTCTGGCCGTGCGGCTCTACCGCGAGCACCGCTTTGACCTCGACTCGCTCCAGGGAGTCGAGCGGCTCGTGCTCTACGCGAGCATCGGCGTCGCGCTGCTCACGTTCACGGCCACGAACCGGCTGTTCGACCGCGGCGGCGCCGGTGTGCTCGTCTGGCTCGCGCTGCTGGCGCTCTGCTCGTACGGCGTGTTCTGGGTCTGGACGCGCTACCGCAGCTACGAGTAGCCAAGTCGTTACTTCCCGGTGTTGTCCCGTGCGCCGGCACCGGCGACCGTGCGCGGCATGCGCAACGACCAGCGAGGACAGGCCTCCGTCGAGTTCGTGGCGGCCATTCCGGCCGCCCTCCTGGTCGGACTGATCGCCTGGCAGCTCGCCCTGATCGGGCACGCCGCCTGGCTCGTGGCGCATTCGGCCAGGGCGGCGGCTCGCGCGGATGCCGTCGGGCGGAGCCCCGCGGGGGCCGCCCGGAGTGTCCTGCCGCGTTCGCTCGAGCACGGACTTCGCGTCGAGCGCTCCGGGCGGCGCGTCTCCGTCCGGGTGCAGGTGCCCTTGCTGTTCCGGCCGAGGTCGCACCTGCAGCTCGGCGCCCGGAGCTCGCTGGGAGGCAGGCCGTGAACGGCGAGCGCGGGCAGGCGCAGGTCGAGCTGCTGGGAGCGGTCCCCGTCGTGCTGGTCCTCGGGCTGGTCTTGATGCAGGCGCTCGCGGTCGGCTACTCGAGCGTGCTCGCCGGTACCGCGGCGGAGGCCGGAGCACTCGCGCTGGCGGGCGGGCGCGACGCGCGCGCTGGCGCGCGCGACGCCCTGCCGGGATGGTCGAGGGCCCGGGCGCGCGTGCGCGTGCGCGACGGCCGGGTCAGGGTCACGCTGCGGCCGCCGGGCCCGCTGCGGATCGTCGCCGGCAAGCTCGAGGTCGCCGGCGAGGCGGCGGTGAGGCCGAAATGAGCGCGTTCGCCCAGCGCGGCGGGTTGCTCGCGACTGCGCTCGCGCGCGTGGAGGAGTTCCTGCTCGAGCCGGCCGAGCCCGTCCTCGACGAGCCGTCGCCGCGGCCGGGGCTGGAGCGCCCGGTGGTCGCGGTGTTCGGCCTGGCCCGGCGCTGCGGGGCCACGACGGTCGCCCGTGGCCTCGCCGCCGAGCTGGCCGCCCGCGACGGTGGCGCAGCGGCCGTCTCGTCGCCCGTGTCGGCGGCGGGGATCCCGCTCGCGTCGCCGGCCGCGGCGCGGCTGGCCAAGTCGATGGCGGACGTTCCCCACGCCCGGACCCGTGCCGTCGGCAGGCTCTGCCTGGTCGACGGGCCGTCGCCGGCCGAGCTCGCGGACGCCGCGCGTCTTCAGGCGCCGCTGGTGCTCGATGCGGGCTCGGAGCAGGTCGGCGGCGCGGCCGCGGCGGTCGCGGACCACGTCGTGCTCGTGGGGACTCCGGCGGTCGAGCCGGCGCTGTCGGAGGTCGTGTCCGCCTCCCTCGCGCGCGTGGGCCCGGTGCCGATCGTGGCGCTCAACCGCGCGGCCGTGGAGGGCGACGGCTGGGCCGGACGGGCGGCGCTGGAGCTGCCGGATTCGCGAATGGGCGCCCAGCTTGCGCTCGGCGGCCGCGAGCCGCGAGGAGGTCTCGGCCGCGCGGTCGCCGAGCTGGCAGACCTGTGCGAGGAGCCGAGGCGCTGAAACGAGCCCTGTCGGCGGGACGGCGAACGGCGGCTGGGTAGGTGCTCAGGTACACCGGCGACGCGGCGAACGTCCCTCGTGCACCCCTATAGGGGCAACTGCGGGACGTTCGCGGCGGAACTCAGCGCGACGCCTACGACTGACCCGTCTGCACGGAGCCCGGCGCGGGCGCCTGGCTGCCGCCGCTGCCGCTGCCGCTGTTGCCTGGAGCGCCCGGAGCGCCCGAGCCCTGGTAGCCCATGCCGGGAGGTCCACCCACGCCCGGAGGCCCGTCGCCGCCCGGAGGCCCGCCCCCGCTGCCCGGGCCGACGCCCTGCGGCCGGTACTTGCTGCAGGCCTGGATGGCCGAGCGGAACTTCGAGGAGGTCGGGTCGAAGCCGGACGGCGGTCCACCCTGCGGCGGACCGTTCGAGAAGTCGGGGAGGTCGACGCCGTGCTTCTTCATGCAGTCGCGGAACTTCTTGAACTGAGCCTGCTGGTCGGCGGTCGGTTGTCCCTGGGCGCCCTGCCCGGGGACCTGGCCCTGTCCCGGCGCCTGGCCCTGTTGATTCGGGCCGGCCTGGCCGCCCACGCTCGCGACCTGGCTGTCGCCACCGGTGCCGCAGCCCGCCACGCCGGCGGCGGCCAGCGCCAGTGAGGAGCCGACCACGGCCAGCCGCAGCCTGCCCTTGCGGTTCCAGACGAGGATCCGCGAGCCGTCGCGGCGCTCCAGGTCCGGTCCGGTCAGTTCGTGTGGGCTCTTCTTGTCCATGGGTTCCGCCTCTCGTGCTGTACGGGGACCGCGGGGGACCGTACGAGCGCCGAATGTGAGCGCTCTAAGAACGCGGATCGCGGGGAGGCAGTGGCTACACTCGTTAGGTCAGAGACCAGGGGGCTCAGTTGGTTGAGAGTGGGGGTGCTTCAGCAATGCGGGTGGTCGTCGCCGACGACTCGGTGCTGCTGCGCGAGGGCATCGTCCGATTGCTCGAGGAGGCCGGCGTCGAGGTCGTCGCACAGGCGGGCGACGCCGAGGATCTCGTGCGCAAGGTGTCGGCGCACAAGCCCAACGTGGCGGTCGTGGACATCCGCATGCCGCCGAGCCGCACCGACGACGGCCTGCGCGCGGCGCTCGAGATTCGCCGCCGCCAGCCGGAGACCGGCGTCCTCGTCCTCTCCCAGTACCTCGAGGAGGGCTACGCGCTCGACCTCGTCGGCGAGACCGCCGAGGGCACCGGCTACCTGCTCAAGGACCGCGTGGCTGATGTCGAGCGCTTCGTGGACGCCGTACGGCGCGTGAGCGAGGGAGGCACGGCGCTCGACCCCGAGGTGGTCTCACAGCTCCTCGGCAGGCAGCGTCGCGACGATCCCCTGGCCGAGCTCACCAAGCGCGAGCGCGAGGTGCTCGGGCTGATCTCCGAGGGGCGCTCGAACGTGGCCATCGCGGAGCAGCTCGTCGTGACGGAGCGCGCGGTGGAGAAGCACGTGACGAGCATCTTCGGGAAGCTCGGGTTGCCGCCCGCGGCGGAGAATCACCGCCGCGTGCTGGCAGTGCTCACGTTTCTCCGAGCCTGACCGTCAGCGTCGTGACCGGGGCGTCCCGGCGGCCGCGCCGCCGCCGCCAGTGGCGGCTGACCTTGCGGCGCCAGAAGCCCATCAGCCCATCTGCGGGCCGGACAGCTCGGCTCGCAGGCTCGCGATTTCGGTGACGGCGAGGACGGCGTAGACCTGCAACGTGAGCTCGAGCTCGGCGTCCAGGTCGGCCATGTACGCCTTGTTGGCGCCGAGGGCCGTGTGGCGCGCCAGCCCGCGCTCCGCCTCGAGCTCGGCCACATGGGCGCGAGCCTGGAGGGCGGTGACGTCGGTGCCGTCCACGTCGAGCGGGTGGAACATCATCGTGGGGCCGCCTTGGCGACGAACCGGGTGCCGCGCCCTGTCTCTCGACGGAAGCGGCCACCCCGTCGGGCGGAGCTGCCGCTGTCGCCGGGCCGCTGTCGCTGCTCGGCCTTGCGGCGCTGCTCCGCAACCATCGCCTCCACGGCTTCGAGTGTGAGGCGGGTATCCATGGCAGACAGGATGCGCCGAAGGCGCCTCCCGCACGATGGGGGTGGCTGGCGAACCTAGGTGCGGCTACCCGTATGTGCAGATTGCGAGACTGCCGCCAGAATCGAGCCATGGAGACGACCGTCCTGGTAGTCGACGACCACCCCGGCTTCCGCCGCTGCGCGCGGCGGCTGCTCGAGGCGCACGGCTACCAGGTCGTCGGTGAGGCCGCGGACGGCGCGACGGCCCTCAGGGAGGCTCACGAGCTCCGGCCCCGGCTGGCCCTGGTCGACGTCTACCTGCCGGACTTCAGCGGCTTCGAGGTGGCGGAGCGGCTCGTGGCGATCGACCCGGCGATGGCGGTCGTCCTCATCTCGAGCCACGACCCGGCGGAGCTCAAGCCGGTCGGCGCCGCCACGGGCGCGCGCGGCTTCATCCCCAAGGAGCTCCTGTCGCGCGAGGCGATCGAGGAGTTTCTGTGAGCGGCGGCGCGGGCCTCGACACGAGCGACCGCGCCGAGATCGTTGCCCGGCTGCGGGCGCTGGCCGAGGAGCAGGCGGCGCTTCGGCGCGTCGCCACCCTCGTCGCGAGCGGGGCCGAGCCGGCCGAGGTCTTCGCCCGCGTCTGCGAGGAGGTCGGCGGGGTGCTCGGGGTGAGGAGCACCAACCTCACGCGCTTCGAGGGCGACGGCACGCAGACCGTCCTCGCCGGCTGGAGCATGCCCGGGGCGCCCGTCTTCCCGGTGGGGCCCGATGTGCCGCTCGAGGGACAGGCCGCCGTCGCCAAGGTCAGCCGCCGCGGCCGGCCGGACCGCGTGGACGACTACTCGACGCTCGAGGGCGAGCTTCCGGAGCGGATAAGGGAGGCGGGCATCGCCAGCTCGGTCGCCGCGCCGATCACCGTGAGCGGCGAGCTCTGGGGCGCGATCGTGGCATCGAGCGGGCGCGCCTACTCGTTCCCGGCCGAGACCGAGGCGCGCGTCGCCGGCTTCGCCGAGCTGGTGGCCGACGCGCTGGCCAGCGCCGACGCCCGCGAGAAGCTGGCCGCCTCCCGCGCCCGCATCGTCGAGGCGGGCGACTCCGAGCGCAGGCGGCTCGAGCGCAACCTCCACGACGGCGCCCAGCAGAGGCTCGTCACCCTGGCGCTCGCCCTCGGCGAGATCGAGAACGAGCTCGGCGTCGATCCGGGGTCGGCACAAAGGCTGTTGACGACGGCGCGCGAGGAGCTGGCGCTGGCGCTGGACGAGCTGCGTGAGCTCGCCCGAGGGATCCACCCGGCGATCCTCGGCGAGCACGGCCTCGGCCCGGCGCTCGAGGTCGTGATCGCCCGCACGCCGGTGGACGCCCAGCTCACGGCGCTGCCGAGGATGCGGCTTCCCGAGTCGGTCGAGGCGGCGGTCTACTACCTGGTGGCCGAGGCGCTGACCAACGTGACGAGGCACGCGCAGGCGAGCGCGGTCACGGTCGCGGTCACGCGCACGAAGGACATCGCCCGCGTGGAGGTGCACGACGACGGGCGCGGCGGCGCCAGGGTCGGCGGCGGCTCCGGGCTGCGCGGCCTGGCCGATCGCGTCGAGGCGCTCGGCGGCTCGTTCGAGCTCGACAGCGCGGCCGGCGCGGGAACCACCGTGGCCGCCTCGATACCGGTCGAGACGTTCGGTTAACCGCCCCCCGGGGACGCCTGCCAGCCGCATTTTCCCGCCGCCGCCCGGCTGGAACCCTGGTGGACATGTCGGACTGGCGGCAACCGTGCTGATCGACGCGACGACCATCCGCGGCGTCCTCCTCCCGGCTGCGATGCGGATCGTCGATGACCCGGAGCCGGGCCCTGCTGGGGCCTGAGCTCGAGCTACGGCTGCCCCGGCGGGCGCCCGCCCTCGCGGCGGGCGCCCGTCCCCCCCTTCCAAGTGCTGAAATTCCAGGGGTGGGAAGGGACAGCTCGGTGGCTCAGGTCGAGGCGCTCCTCGAGGAGCAGGCCGCGCTGAGGCGCGTGGCCACGCTGGCGGCTGCCGATCCCGACGCGCAGCGGCTGTTCGACCGCGTGGTCGAGGAGCTCGGCCACCTGCTCGACGTCGAGAGCACCGACATGGTGCGCTTCGACGGCGAGCACAGCGCGACGGTGGTCGCCGCCTGGGCGTCGAGCGGCGAGGACTGGTTCCCGGTCGGCGTGTCGATCCCGGTGGACGGCGACACCGTCACCGCGAGGATCTACCGCAGCTGCCTGCCCGAGCGGGTGGACGACTACACGCACGTCAAGGGCGAGCTGGCGGCGAGACTGCGCGAGGCGGGGATCATGTCCGTCGTCGGCGCGCCGATCACGGTGGCCGGCCGGCTCTGGGGCGCCGTGATGGCCTCGAGCTCGAAGGCAGGCAGCTTCCCGGTCGACACCGAGCACCGGCTGGCCGACTTCGCCGAGCTCGTCACCGCCGCCCTCGCGAACGTCGACGCACGGGAGCAGCTCGCGGCCTCGCGGGCGCGGATCGTCGAGGCGGGCTACGAGGAGCGCCGCCGGCTCGGCCGCGACCTCCACGACGGCGCCCAGCAGGAGCTCGTGGGCGCCGCGATGAGCCTGCGACTCGCCCAGGACAAGCTCGACGGCGACCCGGCGGAGGCGCGCGAGCTGGTGGGCGCGGCCCTCGACCAGGTGCGCGCCGGGATCGGCGACCTGCGCGAGCTGGCTGCGGGCATCCACCCGAGCGTGCTCACCGACCGCGGGCTGCCCACGGCGCTCAACGCGCTGGCCACACGGGCGCCGATGCCGGTGGAGGTCGGCGACGTGCCGCCCCGCCGGCTGCCCCCCTCTGTCGAGACGACGGCCTACTTCGTGGTCGCCGAGGCGCTCACCAACGCTGCCAAGCACGCGGACTGCGGCCTGGTGGAGATCGGCGTCCGGGTCGAGGACGGCTCGGCCGTTGTCGAGGTCCGCGATGACGGAGCGGGCGGCGCCGAGCTGGACGGCGGCTCCGGGCTCCGGGGCCTCTCCGACCGCGTCAGCGCCTTCGGCGGCGGCCTGGAGGTCGAAAGCCCCGCGGGCGGCGGGACGACGGTCCGAGCCCGCATCGCCCTCGGTGCGGGTAACCGCACAGGCTGACGCCAGCAGGCCGTATTTGAGCGGCAGGGCTCGCGGCGCATCCTGTGCGCATGACTCAGACACAGGAACGCACCCGCTGGATGGCCCTCGTAGTGCTCTGCGTGGGCATGCTGATGATCGTCCTCGACGCGACGATCGTGAACGTCGCGCTGCCGTCGATCCGAACGGATCTCGGCTTCTCCCAAGCGAACCTTGCCTGGGTCGTCAACGCCTACCTGATCAGCTTCGGCGGCCTGCTGCTCCTGGCCGGGCGCCTGGGTGACCTGGTCGGGCGCCGGCGGGTCTTCATGGCCGGCCTCGCGCTCTTCACCGCGTCGTCGCTCCTGTGCGCGACCGCCCAGTCCCAGGGCCTCCTGATCGGCGCGCGCTTCGTGCAGGGCGTCGGCGGCGCCCTCACCTCCGCCGTGATCCTCGGGATGATCGTGACGATGTTCCCCGAGCCGCGGGAGCAGGCGAAGGCGATCGGCGTCTACAGCTTCGTCGCCTCGGCCGGCGGCTCGGTCGGGCTGCTGCTCGGCGGCGTGCTGACCCAGTCGATCAACTGGCACTGGATCTTCTTCGTCAACCTTCCGATCGGCATCGCCACCGCGTTCTTCGCCCTTCGCCTCGTGGAGAACGACCGCGGAATCGGGCTGCGCGAGGGCGCGGACGTGCCCGGCGCGCTGCTCGTCACCTCCGCGCTGATGCTCGGCGTCTACACGATCCTCGAGGCCGGCACACACGGCTGGGGGTCCGCGCACACCCTCGGGTTCGGCGCGATCTCGCTGGTGCTGCTCGGAACGTTCATCGTGCGCGAGGCCGTCATCGACCAGCCGCTGATGCCGCTGCGCCTCTTCCGGTCGCGCAACGTCTCCGGCGCCAATCTGATCCAGGCGCTGTTCGTGGCCGGGATGTTCGGCATGTTCTTCCTCGGCGCCCTGTATCTCCAGCGA
>DASXBA010000012.1:0-3034 GCA_036406475.1 Thermoleophilaceae bacterium
GCTCGACCTCGAGCAGCTGGGCACGGCACTCGCTCGGGCGCGCAAGGCTCTGCGGCGCTCGATGTTCCCGCTGCCCGGCAGCGGCTGGTGCGAGCGCGCCGAGCGCCTGATCTCGGACCGCCTCGACGGCACGCTCGAGCCACCCGGCCCGGCCCGCCTCGACGTCCACCTCCGCAACTGCCCCCGCTGCGTCGAGCACGAGCGCCGTCTCGTCCAGGCAACGGACGCGATGGTGGCGGCCTTCGCCCCGGCGCCGGAGCCGGCCCCCGTGCCGGCGCCGCCCGCGCTCAGCGTGGTCGAGCGAGCCCGCCCGGCGCCCCCGGCGGTGCTGCCCTTCGGCGAGCCGGTCCGTCCCGCGCCGGCGCGCGTGCGGCCGCAGCGGCCCGTCGCCCCGCCGCCGCTCACTTGGACTGTCGCGCTCGTCCTGGCGGTCCTTCTCGCAGTGGCGACGGTCGCCATCGCCGTGGCCGCCGTGCTCGGCGCGTTCTCCTAGGAGGGTCTGGTGAAACGGCTAGCGAAGCTAGCCATCGTCTACTCCAGCTGCCCCATGGCTTCAAGGGCTTCGGCCCGCTCTACGTATTCGTCCACGCAGACCACCTTGCCGTCGCGCACGGTATAGACCTCATAGAAGCGGCCATCGACCTGGGCCCCGCTGGCCCGGCCTCGTCCCCGGTGGTAAGCCGTCACCAGCACACGGTCCCCGGCGTCGATGAACTCCTCGGCACTGACCTCCAGCTCCTCAAAGGCGCTGGCCCAGCGCTCGAAGTCTTCCCGCATCGCATCCAAACCGTAAAACGGTCCCTCATTGGTCGGGTTCATCACCACGTCGGGATCAAAGACCGCTTCCGCCTCGGCGCGGTCGCCGACTCCGGAGATCTCGTAGGCGAAAGCCCGCCGCACGATCTCGACGTTCTCCTGCGACATCGCGGCCCAGTATCCAGCAGGTCCCGGAGCGCGTGTCGACTTCACGCCGGATATCGGGGTCAACTCGACACGAGCTCGCCGACCGCCCGGCGCGCCGCGGCGAGCCAGGCCTCGTGGTCGGCCGGGTCGTCCTCGATGACCCGGGCCGGGATGCTCCAGCGCTCGGAGGCGGCCCGCACGAGGGCGCTCCCCTCGGCGCCGTCGTAGAGGAGGCCCCGGACGGGGGTGTCCACCAGCCGCTCGAGCAGCGTCTCCAGCCGGGCGCTCCCCGCCAGCCAGGCGAGCACGGTCACGTCACCGAGCAGCGGCAGGATCGTGCCGAGCCGGTCCGGGTCCGCGATCACGGCCTCGGCGCCGGTCGAGCCGATCGCTTCGAGAGCCTCCGGGCGGCGGGTCGTGCCGCGCACGGCGTTGCCATCCGCCACCAGTGCCGCGGCCAGCTCGCGGCCGCGGCAGCCGCAACCGACGATCAGGGCCCTCAGGCCTCGACGTCCCCTTCGCTCTCCTGCCGGTAGCGGTCGAGCAGCTCCTTCTTCCAGCGCTCGTCCTCCTCGACCTGAGCCATCACCTGCTCCTCGGTGAGCTCGGGGCGGCCGGTGCGGCGGCGGCGCTCGTTCTGCGCCTCGAGCATCTGGTCGAGGTCCTC
The DNA here is from genome assembly GCA_036406475.1 of Thermoleophilaceae bacterium. Taxonomy (GTDB): domain Bacteria; phylum Actinomycetota; class Thermoleophilia; order Solirubrobacterales; family Thermoleophilaceae; genus DASXBA01. The sequence continues at coordinate 1,571 of DASXBA010000012.1, forward strand.
GAGCTCGAGCTGCGCCTCCAGCTCGGGCGAGCGGGTGGGCCGCCAGTCGACCTGCTCCGCGCCGGAGCCCGGGTAGTACTTGCCCAGCGCGTAGAAGACGATAAACAGCGCTATGAAGCAGCCGAGGATGAATACCCCGAACTCGTCGATCGTCCGAGTGTAGCCCCGTGCCCGCTCGTGACTAGGATGCCGCGCGTGCCGGAAGCCCTGATCCTCGACGCCGTACGCACCCCGATCGGCCGCTACGGCGGCGCGCTCGCCTCGGCGCGGCCCGACGACCTCGCTGCCAGGACCGTGGAGGAGGTGGTCGCGAGGAACGGGCTCGACCCGTCGACGATCGACGACATCTACATGGGCTGCACGAACCAGGCGGGCGAGGACAACCGCAACGTTGCCCGCATGGCGGGGCTGCTCGCGGGGCTGCCGATCGAGGTGCCGGGCATCACGGTCAACCGGCTCTGCGCCTCCGGCCTCGAGGCGGTCAACCAGGCTGGCCGGGCGCTGAGGGTCGGCGAGGGCGAGCTGATGCTGGCCGGCGGCGTCGAGTCGATGTCGCGCGCGCCGCTCGTGAGCCTCAAGCCCGAGCGCGGCTACCCGCGCGGCGGCCTCGAGCTCGTGGACACGACCGTCGGTTGGCGTTTCGTGAACCCGCGCATCGCCGAGAGCTACTCGACCGAGTCGATGGGCGAGACCGCCGAGAACGTGGCGGAGCGCTACGGCGTGAGCCGGGAGGACCAGGACGCGTTCGCGTTCGAGTCGCACCAGCGCGCGATCGCGGCCGCGGAGGCCGGCCGCTTCGACGACGAGATCGTGACCGTGGACGTCCCCCAGCCCAAGGGCGCCCCGATCACCGTGCATGCGGACGAGGGCCCGCGCCCCGACACGAGCCTCGAGCGGCTGTCCCAGCTGCGGCCGGTGTTCCGCGAGGGCGGCACCGTGACCGCCGGCAACTCGTCGCAGATCAACGACGGCGCCGCCTGCCTGCTGCTCGCGAGCGAGGCGAACGGCCACAAGCCGCTCGCCCGGATCGTCTCGAGCGGCGCCGCCGGCGTCGACCCGGCCTACATGGGGATCGGGCCCGTCCCGGCCACCCGCATGGCGCTCGACCGCGCCGGCCTGACGATCGACGACATCGACCTCGTCGAGCTGAACGAGGCCTTCGCGGCGCAGGTGGTCGCGAGCATGCGCGAGCTCGACATCCCGCACGAGAAACTGAACGTCAACGGCGGAGCGATCGCGCTCGGCCACCCGCTGGGATCGAGCGGCGCCCGCATGCTCGGGACGCTCGTCTGGGAGATGCGGCGCCGCAAAGCGCGCTACGGACTGGCGACCATGTGCATAGGCGTCGGCCAGGGCGCCGCGACGATCGTGGAGGCAGTGGATTGATCGACTTCGAGCTGACCGACGAGCAGCGGCTCGTCAAGGAGACCGCGCGCGAGTTCGCCGACGGCGAGATCGCCCCGC
>DASXBA010000013.1:0-31284 GCA_036406475.1 Thermoleophilaceae bacterium
CGGTGCGCAAGCTGCGGGCCGAGCGCGGCATCGAGGAGGACAAGCGCTCGGGCGCGATCCTCACGCTGATCGGTCCTCCCGGCACCGGCAAGACCTCGATCGGCGAGTCGATCGCGCGGGCTACGGGTCGAGAGTTCGTCCGCATGTCGCTCGGCGGCGTGCGCGACGAGGCCGAGATCCGCGGCCACCGCCGGACCTACATCGGCGCGCTGCCGGGCCGGCTGGTCCGGGCGCTCCGCGACGCCGGGACGATGAACCCGGTGATCATGCTCGACGAGGTCGACAAGGTCGGCGCCGACTGGCGCGGCGACCCGAGCGCCGCCCTGCTCGAGGTGCTCGACCCGGCCCAGAACCACTCCTTCCGCGACCACTACCTGGACGTCGAGCTCGACCTGTCCGAAGTCGTCTTCATCGCCACGGCCAACGTGGCCGAGACGATTCCGGCCCCGCTGCTCGACCGCATGGAGGTCGTGCGCTTCGACGGCTACACGACCGAGGAGAAGGTCGCGATCGCCCGCGGCTACCTCTGGCCGCGCCAGGTGGAGCGCAACGGGCTCCGCTCGGAGGAGGTCGAGATCTCGGACGAGCTGCTTCGCACGGTCGTGTCCGAGTACACGCGCGAGGCTGGCGTCCGCAACCTCGAGCGCGAGCTCGGCACGCTGCTGCGCAAGACCGCCACCAAGCTGGCGGCCGGCGAGGTGTCTGCCCCGGTCGGCCTGGATGTGGACGCCGTGCGCGACGCCCTCGGGCGGCAGCGCTTCTGGCAGGAGGCCGCCGAGCGCACCGCAGTACCCGGCGTGGCCACCGGCCTGGCGTACACGCCCACCGGCGGCGACGTGCTCTTCATCGAGGCCACCTCGATGCGGGGCAAGCAGGACTTCGTCCTGACGGGCCAGCTCGGCGACGTGATGAAGGAGTCGGCGCGGATCGCGCTCTCGTACGTCCACGGCCACGCCGAGGAGATCGGCGTCGACGAGGATGCCTTCGACGGGCGCGAGTTCCACGTCCACGTGCCGGCGGGCGCGATCCCCAAGGACGGTCCGAGCGCCGGCGTCACGATGACCACGGCCATGGCGTCGCTTCTCAGCGGGCGCCCGGTGCGGCCCGAGGTGGCGATGACCGGCGAGGTCACGCTCCAGGGGCGCGTGCTCCCGATCGGCGGCGTCAAGCAAAAGGTCCTGGCAGCCCACGCGGCGGGCCTGACCGAGGTGATCCTGCCGGAGCGCAACCGGGCCGACCTGGACGACGTGCCCGAGGACGTCCGCAACGAGATGAAGTTCCACCCGGTCATGACGATCGGCGAGGTGCTCGACCTGGCGCTTGAGCCCGAGCGAGCGGAGGCGCTGGCGGCTTAGCGCTCGGCCGGCGCGACCGGCTCGAGGCTCCCGTCCTCGAGCCGGGCGCGCAGCACCTTCTTGTCGAACTTGCCCACGCTCGTCTTGGGAACTTCGTCGATGAAGGCGAACTCGTCCGGGATCCACCACTTGGCGACGCGCTCGCGCAGGTGGTCGCGAAGCTGGTCGGCGTCGGTCTCGGAGCCGTCCTCCAGGACGACGCACGCCAGCGGGCGCTCCTGCCAGCGCTCGTCGGGCTTGGCGATCACGGCTGCTTCGGCCACGGCCGGGTGGGCCATGATCTCCACCTCGAGCTCGACCGACGAGATCCACTCGCCGCCCGACTTGATCACGTCCTTGGCACGGTCGGAGATGCGGATGAAGCCCTGGGAGTCGATCGAGGCGACGTCGCCGGTGCGCAGCCACTCGCCGTCGAACTTCTCGGCGCCGGCCGGGTCCTCGTAGTACTCGCGCGTGACCCAGGGGCCGCGCACCTGGAGCTCGCCGGTCTGCTCGCCGTCCCAGGGGAGCTCGTTGCCGGCGTCGTCCAGGATCCGGCCCTCCACCAGCGGGATGAAGCGGCCGGCGGTGGCGCGCTGCTCCCAGTGCTCGGCCTCCGAGGAGGACGCCGGCGGACGGGCCACCGAGCCGAGCGGGCTCGTCTCGGTCATGCCCCACGCCTGGATGATCTCGATGCCGTGGCGCTCCTGGAACGCCTCCATCAGCGAGCGCGGCACGGCGGAGCCGCCGCAGATCACCTGGCGAAGGCTCGACAGGTCGGCATCGTGCTCGTCGGCGTGGCGCAGCATGTCCATCCAGATCGTCGGCACCGCGGCCGCCACGGTCACCTTCTCCTCCTCGATCAGCGCCGTGAGCCGCTCGGCCTCGAGATGCGGGCCGGGGAGAATCAGGTCCGCGCCCACGATCGCCGCGCCGTAGGGCATTCCCCAGGCGTTGGCGTGGAACATCGGAACCACCGGCAGGACGCGGTCGTCGTGCCGCGTGCCGATGCCGTCGGCGAGGCACTGGCCCATCGTGTGGAGCACATTCGACCGGTGCGAGTAGAGGACGCCCTTGGGGTTGCCGGTGGTGCCGCTCGTGTAGCAGAGGCCGGCGGCGGCGCGCTCGTCGAGGCGCGGGTAGTCGAAGCCGGGCTCCTGCGAGGTCAGCAGCTCCTCGTAGGAGATCGCGTCGGGTAGGGCGCTCAGGTCGGCCTCGCCCATCACCACGTAGTGGCGGACGCTCTCGAAGCGCGGGGCGAGCTCGGCGAGCTGTTCCACCAGCACGGAGTCGACCAGGATCACCGAGTCCTCGGCGTGGTTCACCACGTACTCGAGCTGGTCCGCGAAGAGCCGGACGTTGAGCGTGTGGAGCACGGCGCCCATACACGGCACCCCTACGTAGACCTCGAGGTGGCGCTGGGTGTTCCAGGCGAAGGTCGCCACCCGGTCGCCCTGCTCGACCCCCAGCGAGCGAAGGCCCGCGCAGAGCCGGTCGATCCGCTCGACGACATCCGCGTAGGTCGTCCTGTCCCTGCCGTCGGCGCCGGCCGTGACCACCGCGCTGTCGCCGTACATGCTCCGCATGCGCCCCAAGACGTGCTGGAGCGTCAGCGGATAGTCGTGCTGCATCAGGCCCTCGAGCATCGCCTGCACTATGCCCGGAAGCGGCGTGGGGCTACCCCCAGCCCGAACGTCCCGCGTTGCCGCCTGTGGCCGGCAACCACGGACGTTCGCCGCCGGACCAAGGTCACATCTGGGCCTCCTTGGGCGTCTTAATCGCAGGAGTCGCGATGAGTCCTCGCGGCCGTCCCGGTCCTAGTTCATGAAATGACCGCCCACCTCCTCAACCACCAGCGCCCCGCGACGAGCATCCGCCGCGAGCGCGGCCACTCGCACCGTCGTGCGCGGCCGCGCACTCCCGTGGTCGACGCCGTGGTGGTGGGCGGCGGCCCCGCGGGCCTGAGCGCGGCGCTGGTGCTCGGCCGTGCGCGCAGGAACGTGCTGGTGCTCGACACCGGCCGCCCCGCCAACGCCCCGGCGGACGCGGTGGGCGGGCTGCTCGGGCAGACCGGAGTGAGCCCGCTCGAGCTGCGCCGCTCGGGCCGCGAGCAGCTCGCGGCGCACCCCAACGTCGAGGTCCGCGAGGACGGGGTTGTCGACGCCGACCTTCTCGAGCAGGGATTCGCCGTGAGGCTCGGCGACTCCGGCGCCGTCCGAAGCCGCACGCTGGTGCTCGCCCACGGCCTGCGCTACGACCCGCCGCCGCTGCCGAACGTGGACAAGCTCTGGGGCCGGTCGGTCTTCCACTGCCCCTTCTGCGACGGGTGGGAGGTCCGCGACCGGCCGATCGCGGTGCACGGAAACGGTCCCGAGGCGGCGCAGTCGGCGCTGTTCGTGTCGGCCTGGAGCCGCGACGTGGTGCTCTGCACCGACGGCCCGGCCCGACTCAACGGCGAGCGCGCGCTCCTGGCCGACGCGGGCGTGCGCGTGCGCGAGGAGCCAATCCGCAAGCTCACCGGCAGTGAGGGAAAGCTGCACCAGATCGAGTTCTCCGCGGGCCCGCACGAGCGCCGCGAGGCCCTGTTCGTCCGCACCCTCAGGGGCCAGCCGAACGGCCTCGCCGAGGCGCTCGGCTGCGAGCTCACGGACGCCGGCACGATCGCCGTGGACGGGGACGGCCGCACCGGCGTGGACGGCGTCTTCGCCGTCGGCGACGCCGCCACCGAGCACTCGCGCTCCGTGGCCAACGCGATCGGCACGGGCTCGCGCGCCGCCTACGCCGCGGTGAGCGACCTCATAGGCTGAGCGCGTGCCGCAGGTCGTCGAGATCGAGACCCCGCACGGCCCTGCGCACGCTCACGTCCACCGGGCCGATGAGCCTCGCGCCGCACTGGCTCTCGGCCACGGGGCAGGCGGCGGCGTCGAAGCTCCCGACCTGGTCGCCGCGACCGGCGCGGCGCTCGAGGCGGGCTTCAGCGTCGCCCTCGTCGAGCAGCCCTACCGCGTGTCCGGCCGGCGCTCGCCGGCGCCCGCCAAGCAGCTCGACGCTGCCTGGACTGCGGTGGTCGGCCGGCTGAGGCAGAACGAGCTGAGCGACCTCCCCCTCGTGGTGGGCGGCCGCTCGCTCGGCGCCCGAGTGGCCTGCCGGACCGTCGCGGCGACCGGGGCCGCGGCCGTCCTCTGCCTGGCCTTCCCACTTCTCCCCCCGCGGCGCAAGGGCCCGCCGCAGAGCAGGCTGCCGGAGCTCGAGGCCGTTGAGCTGCCGATGCTGGTGGTGCAGGGCGAGAGCGACCAGTTCGGGATGCCGCCGGGCTCCTCGACCCGCGAGGTCGTGAAGGTGCCCGGGAACCACAGCCTGCGCAAGGACGTGGACGCGGTGGCCGCCGCCGTGAGCGGCTGGTTAGCGGCGCTCCGCATCGGGTAGCCGCCCGCAGACGGCGGTCGCTCATCCAGGGAGGGGGCGCCCGTCGAACAGAGCACTCCTCCCACGGGCGGCAGCCGCCACAGACGGCGGCTGCCGCCCGAATTTCTCCTTCTCGGAGCGCCTACACAGGATCCGGCACCTCGATCGGGCCTTCCTTGGGCTGGCCCAGACGAAGCCAGTTTCCGAACGGGTCCCGGAGGCCGCAGTCGGTCCCGTAGAAGCGCTCGGTCGGCTCCTCGTTGAACTCCACGCCCAGGCCGACGAGCCGCTCGTAGTCGCGACGGACGTCGTCGGTGGTGAGGATCACGCCGGGGCCGAAAGCGCCCTTGGTCACGAGCTCGCGAACCTGCTCCGCCGTCGCGTCGTCGTGCATCGGCGGCCCGGGCAGCGTGAGGATGATCTCCCGGTCGGGCTGGCCGGGCACGTTCACGGTGAGCCAGCGCATGAAGCCCATGTCCGCGTCCGTGTGCAGCTCGAGCCCGAGCGTGTTGACGTAGAAGTCAAGCGCCTCGTCCTGGTCGAGGACGTAGATCTGTGAGTGGGTGATTGCGTTGATCATGCGTCCGACGCTAGCCGCCGGCCGCGCCGTCCGCTTCTCCGAAACTGCTCGGTCTCGTCCACGCCTTGGCGAAGCAGGCCGGGACCGCCCGCAGGTCCTTGGCGCGCCAGCGATATGTCGTCGGCGGCTCGCCCACGATCTCCCGGAAGGTGCGGCTGAACGTCCCGAGGCTCCTGAAGCCCACATCCAGGCTGATCTCGGTCACGGAGAGGTCCGTCTCGCGCAGCATGAACATCGCCCGCTCCACCCGCCGGCGCTGGAGGTAGCGGTGTGGCGTCTCGCCGAACGTCTCCTTGAACGTGCGGATGAAGTGGGCCTCGGAGACGAACGCGATCTTCGCGAGAGCCGGGACGTCGAGCGGCTCGGCGAACTTCAAATCCATCGCGTCGCGGGCGCGAAGCATGCGGCGGTTGGACTCCTCGACGGCGCGGCTCACGACGGGTCTCCTGCCAATGCTAGGCACGCGCTACAGTCGGCGAGAGTCGTCACACGCCCGGCGAAAGGAGCCTCCCGTGGCCATCGATCCGAAGACCACCGCCGTCGTCCTGATCGAGTTCCAGAACGACTTCACCTCGGAGGGGGGCGCGCTGCACGAGGCCGTACAGGGCGTCATGGACGAGACCGGGATGCTCGATAACGCGCGCCAGCTCGTCGAGGCCGCTCGCGAGGCGGGCGCGACGATCGTGCACGCGCCGATCACCTTCGCGCCCGGCTACGGCGAGATCGCCGAGCACCCCTACGGGATCCTCAAGGGGGTCGTCGACTCCACCGCATTCGTCAAGGGCGAGTGGGGCGCGGAGATCGTCGACTCGCTGGCGCCGCAGGAGGGCGACGTCGTGGTCGAGGGCAAGCGCGGCCTCGACACGTTCGCCACCACCAACCTCGACTTCATCCTCCGCGCCCGCGGGATCACGACCATCGCGCTCGGCGGCTTCCTGACCAACTGCTGCGTCGAGTCGACCATGCGCACCGGCTACGAGAAGGGCTACGAGGTGATCACGCTGTCCGACTGCGTCGCGGCGACCTCGGCCGAGGAGCACGAGAACGCGATCAAGTTCGACTATCCGATGTTCTCGGACGTGAGGACCTCGGACGAGCTCAGCGGCGAGCTGTCGGGCGCAGCGGTTGCGTCCTAGCCTCTAGCTGGGCCAGCCGGCCAGGTCGGCCGGCCCGTGGCTCGCGCGCTGCACGAGCCACTCGCCGAGCTCCTCGGGCGGCATCGGCCGGCCCAGGTAGTAACCCTGAGCCTCGTTGCAGCCGAGCTCGCGCAGGCGCTCCCACGTCTGCCGCGTCTCGACTCCCTCCGCCACGACCTCGATGCCGAGGTTGCGGCCCAGGTCGATCGTGGAGCGGACGATCGCCATGTCCTCCGACCCCTCCTCCAGATCCGTGACGAAGGAGCGGTCGATCTTGATCTCGCTGATCGGGAGCCGGCGTAGGTAGCCGAGCGACGAGTAGGCGGTGCCGAAGTCGTCGATCGAGAGCCTTATCCCGAGCGCCGACAGCTCCTCGATGACGGTCCTGGTCCGCGACGGGTTGGCGAGCATCGTCGACTCGGTGATCTCGAGCTCGAGCAGCCCGGGCTCCACCTGCCGGCTCTCGAGCAGCGCGGCGACCTGACGAGGGAAAGTGAGGTCCAGCAGGTTCCGCATCCCGAGGTTGACCGACACCGACAGCTCGATGCCGTCGTCGAGCCAGGCGCCGACCTGACGGAGCGCCTCGTCGAGCACGTAGAGCGTGAGCGGCCCGATCAGGGGCGTCTCCCGCGCGACGGGGATGAAGGCGTCCGGGTAGACGAGGCCGCGCGTTGGGTGCCGCCAGCGGACGAGCGCCTCCACCGAGCGCACGCGGCCGTCCTCGAGCAGCCCCTTCGGCTGGTAGAAGACGACCAGCTCGCGCGCCTCCATCGCCCGGTCCAGCTCGGCGAGGAGGGTCAGGTGCTCGGGCTGGTGGGCGTTCGCGTCGCCGTCGTAGAAGCAGTATGGGGTGGTCTCCTGCTTGGCGCAGTACATCGCGGCGTCGGCCCGCTTGACGAGCGTCTCGGCGTCGCCGCCGTCGTCCGGGAAGACCGCGATCCCGATCGACGCCTCGACCGTGACCGGCAGCTCCTGGAGCTCCACGGGCTCCGCGAGGGCCGAGCGGATGCGCTCGACCGCCGTGACCACGTCGTCGCTACCGGACGGCTCCGGCAGCAGGATCCCGAACTCGTCGCCGCCCAGCCGGGCCACCGTGTCCGACTCGCGAAGCGCCCCGGCGAGCCGCTCCCCGATCTCACTCAGGAGCACGTCGCCCGCGTGATGTCCGAGCGAGTCGTTGACGTCCTTGAAGCGGTTCAGGTCCATCATCAGGACCGCCAGCCGCGTACCCCGGCGCGCCGCGTAGCGGATCCCCTGCTCGATCCGTTCGCCGAAGAGCACGCGGTTGGGCAGGCCGGTGAGAGCGTCGTGCAGCGCCTGGTGCTCGTTCAGCTCCGACTGGCGGGTGAGCTCCGCCTCGGCGTGCTTGCGCCCGGTGATGTTCTCGATCATCGCCACGGCGCACAGGGGCTCGCCGTCACCGCCGCGCTCGAGCGCGGCACGGACGTGGGCCCACAGCAACTCCCCGTCCTTGCGGCGGCAGCGCGCCTCGAGCTGGAACGAGTCGCGGCGGCCGGCAATCAGCTCGCGGAAGAGACGGTCCGCGTCCTCGCCGTGCATGTACTCCGCGAAGAGCGTCTTCCCGAGCTCGTCTGCCGAGTACCCGAGCATCTCCTCGAAGGCGGGGTTGGCCTCGACGGCGCAGCCGTCAGGCCGCAGCCGCACGATGCCGATCGAGGCTCCCTCGAACAGCGTGCGGAAGCGGGAGTAGGCCTCTGCCTGCGCGCGCCGCGCCTCGAACTCCGCGGCCTGGCTCACGGCCGCGGAGAGCACCACGGACAGCATCTCCAAGGTCTGCCGGTCCTCCTCCGTGAGGCGATCGCGCTCGGACCGGCTCATCACGTTGAGCGTCCCGATCACCTCCTGGCGCTGGAACAGCGGAGCGCAGATCAGGGACCTGTCCCCCACCTTCTGACGCAGCGCCTGGTTGATGCGCGGGTCGCTGAGGGTGTCCTCGATCAGGATCGGCTGGCCGCTCTCGATCGCGTACTTCGCCACCGAGTCGGCGAGCGGCCGGCGAGCGTCCAGCGCATTGGCTGCTATCCCGCTGGCCGCGCGGGTGTGCACGACGTCGCCGTCGAGCAAATTGACCATCGCGCCGTCGGCAGACGTGATCGCCTGCGAGCGCTCGGCCACGAGCTGCATGACCAGCTCGAGGTCGTTGTCCGCCCCGGCTATCTCGCGCTGGATCTCGACGATCCGCGCCAGGCGTTCGGTGTTGTCGCGCAGGTCACCCGCCATGACCCCGTAGTGCATCGACCGCAGGCCATGCGCGCTTGAGCGCGAGGTCCCCGGCCTAATCGCCCGTTATCGCCACATTGACCGTGTCGCAGACGGCGCAGCGCACCCGGACCTTCTTGCTCATCTGCTCGGCGTGCATCCCCTGGGCGAGGACGTTCCCGCACTTGACGCAGACGTAGTCGTCGGGGCCGTTGCCGCGGAAGGCGGGGCGGGCGGCGTCGTCCTGTATCGCGGTGCCCGCCGCGAAGGGCACCTCGCCCTCGCGAATCTCCCGCATCCGGAGCGTGGCCATCAGCGGATCAGAGCTCGCCGAGCTTTCCGGTGAAGTCGGTGATCAGCGCGTCGAGCACCCCGACCACGACACCCTCCCCCATCGATGCCGCCTTGCCGGTGATCTGCGCGCTCGTGTGGATCTTGCCGCCGCCGTCCTCGAGGTCGAAGGTCACCTCGGCGTTGGCGTGGCCCTGGCCGCCCGCCTCTTTCGACCTGACGCGCAGGAGCGCGTGATGCTCGGCCTCGTCCTTCTCGGCCACCTCGACGGTGCCGCTGAACGTCATCGACATCGCACCCATCTTCACGACGATCTCGGCCTGGGCCGAGTCCGGACCGGTCATCTCCACCACGCGGCCGCCCTCGACGCAGGGCACCACTCGCTCGAGGTCGGTGATCGCCGCGAAGCTCTCGTCGATCGGCTTCGCGGTGGAGAAGGAATGATCGAGCTCAGTTGCCATATATCCTCGCTTCGTGTCGGTTTCGCCGGGCACCCATCGGCTCGGGCCCGACAACGCCAAGCTTTCTGTGCGAACGGAACGCGGCGGCGCCGCGGCGGCCGCGGGGCACGACCTGGTGATCCGGGTCACCTCGTGGGACGCCCAGCTCGTGATCGGAGATGACTCCCGCGCCGAGCTCGACGCGGACGGCAGGTCGCTTCGCGTGATCGAGAGCACGGGCGGCATGCAGGCGCTCGGGGACGAGGACCGCTCGAACATTCACGAGACGATCGCCAGCGATGTCCTCGTGCTCGAGCAGATCAGCTTCCGCTCGACAGAGGTGGACGTCGAGGCGGGCGGCAGGGTTCACGTGGAGGGGAATCTCACGCTCGTGGGCGAGACGCGGCCGATCGCTTTCGACCTCGTGGTCGGCGACGACGGGTCCGTGAGCGGCAGCGCCGTCGTCAAGCAGACCGACTGGGACATGAAGCCGTACTCCGCCCTGTTCGGCGCCCTGAAGGTCAAGGACGAGGTTCTTGTCGTGCTCGAGGGCCGGCTCGAGCCTCAATCGCGATAGACGGTCTGCGCGTCGAGCCCGCCCTCGACGCCCGGGGGCAGGGCGCCGGTGCCGTGCGCGTAGAGGGCGATGTCCTCGATCGTCTTGACCTTGGCCGGGTCGCTGCCGTCGCCGTTCGCGAAGCCGCCCTTGACCTGCGTCAAGGAGGCGGGATCGGCCTCGAGCGCCGTGCCGGCCAGTAGCCGCGCCTTGTCGAGGATCTTGCCGGTGGCGCTGACGATCGCGGCCGGCGCCCCGTCCGACGGCGTCGTGTTGAAGCCGTGGCCGCTGCCGAAGCGGTCGGTGTCCGCCGGCCTTACCTTCACGTCGAGCGCGGGGACGCCCAGCTCGGAGGCGACGAGCTGCGCGTACTCGCTCTCCCTGCCGTCGGACTCGGTGGTGAGGCTGAGCACCATCTTGCCGGTGGGATGCACCCGCAGGAAAACCGCTCGGTAGGCCTCGTCAGCCATCTTTCTCCTCCTTCTCCTTGGCGAGACGCTCGCGCTCCTGATGAGCGGTCAAGGCGTTGTGCTCCTCGAGGTCGCAGAACGCCGGTTGCGGCCCACCCATCATGTGCGGCGGGACCGCGGGCCGGTCACAGCCCGGGTAGATACAGGTCTTCGTCGCCTGCGTCACTCGCTCCCCCACCCCGGCGTCGTCCTGCCGCGGCTCGGGCCGTAGCCGCTCGGCATCGCCACCGAGCTGCCGGGAATGGGCGTCGCGCTGGCCCAGGGCTCGGGCTCGTCCTCGGCGGCGGCCGGCTGCGGCTCCTCGACCGCGCCGCCGGCGATCGCCTCGACCACCTCGCCGAGCGCCTCGAAGCTGTGACCGCTCACGAGGGCGTCGCAGTGCCCGAGTGCCGCCTTCATCCCGCCGGCCTGGACCGAGAAGGTGCTGGCGCCGGCGCGCGGGTTGACCCAGACGATCCGGTGAGCGAGCCGCGCCAGGCGCTCCATCTCGCGGCCTACGAGCTCGGGGTCGCCGCGCTCCCAGCCGTCGGAGAGGATCACCACCACCGCCCCGCGTGCCATGCCGCGGCGGCCGTGGCGGTCGTTGAACTCCTTGAGCGCGTCGCCGATGCGGGTGCCGCTCGACCAGTCGGGTGCGGCCCGGGCGGCGCTCCGGATCGCCTGCTCGGGCCGGCGCGAGGAGAGCGCGCGCGTCAGGCGCGTGAGCCGGGTTGCGAATGCGAACGCCTCCGCGTGGGGGCCGCTGCCCGCGGCGGAGGTGAGGAACTGGAGGTAGGCGCGCGCGTACGGCTCCATCGAGCCGGAGATGTCGCAGAGCATCACGAGCCGGCGCGGCTGCACGCGCCGGCGCCGGCGGGCGAGGCGCATCGGGTCGCCGCCCGTGCGCAGGCTGCGGCGAAGCGTGCGGCGCATGTGGATGCGCTCGCCGTGGCGGGCCTTCTCGTAACGGCGCGTGCGGCGCCGCGGGGTGGCCAACTCGAGTCGCGACATCAGCCGGTAGAGCCTGGCGAGCTCGTGCGGCTCGAGCGCGTCGAAGCTCTTCGAGGCGAGCACCTCCTCGTCGCTCGCCATCGCCAGCGGCACGCCGGCCTCGGATTCGGCTTCGTCCTTGCCGGGGGCCGAGGCGCCGCTGGCAGCGCCCTGCTCGGCGCGGCCCGGCTCCCCGGAGCGCTCGTCAGCCGGCGCCGCCTCGGTGGACCCGGTCTCGGGCTGCGGCTCGCCCTCCGGAACGGTTCCCTCGCCAAACACGGCGCGGAACACCTCGTCGAACGCCCGCGCCTGCGAGCGGTCGCTCACGAACACCGAGCGCGCCGTCCAGTAGAGGCGGCGGCGGCCGACCGGCCGGGTGAGCGTGAGCGCCCGCGCGAACGCGGCCGAGCGCTCCGGCGTGACCGGCACCCCGGCCTTGCGCAGGCGCTGGCCGAGCGTGCCCGCCAGCGGCGGCAGGTCGAGGTGGATCGTCTCGACGCCGAACGGCTCAGCCACCGCTGCCCACGAGCTGGTCGATGCCGGCCGCGCGGATCACCTCCTGGTCCTCGTCGTACTTGAGCACGGAGCCGAGGGTGAGCTCGGCGGCCTTGGGGTCGAGCTTCTCGATCCCGAGCACGCTGAGCGCCGCCAGCCAGTCGATCGCCTCGGCGATCCCGGGCGGCTTCTGCACGTCGCTGTCCCGCATCCGCGAGACGGCGTTGGCCACCTGCACGGCCAGCGTCTCGGAGGCGCCCTTCACGCGGCGGCGGACGATCTCCACCTCGCGCTCCGGCGACGGGTAGTCGATCCAGCGGTAGAGGCAGCGGCGCTTGACCGCGTCGTGGAGGTCGCGCGTGCGGTTGGACGTGAGGACGATGATCGGCGGGTGCGTGGCGGTGACCGTGCCGAGCTCGGGGATCGTGACGCTGGCGTCGCCGAGCAGCTCGAGCAGGAACGCCTCGAAGTCGTCGTCGGCGCGGTCGATCTCGTCGATCAGGAGGACGGCCGGCCGCGGGCCCGGATGCTCGAGCGCGCGCAGCAAGGGCCGCCGAATCAGGTAGTCGGGGCCGAACAGCTCCTTCTCGCTGAGCTTGGAGTCCTCGGCCTCGGCCAACCGGATGCTCAGCAGCTGGCGGGGGTAGTTCCACTCGTAGAGCGCCTCGGTGGCGTCGATCCCCTCGTAGCACTGGAGCCGTACCAGCGGCGTGTCGAGCACTCGGGCCAGCGACAGCGCGGCCTCGGTCTTGCCGACCCCCGCCTCGCCCTCGAGCAGCAGCGGCTGGGGCAGGCGCAGGCTGAGGAACATCGAGGTGGCCAGGCCCTCGTCGACGAGGTAGTCGACCGCGGCCAGCCGCTGGGCGAGCGTCTCGACGTCGGGGACGAGCTCGTTCATGCGCCGGCGACTGCCCGGTAGTCGTCCATCGTGTCGACGTCGCGCGGGATTGGCCCGGGGACCGGCACGAAGGCGGTCTCGTCCGTGCGCTGGTCGAGCAGCCGCCAGACGCCCTTGTCGCCGTGGAGGTTCGCGAGCTCCGGGAACAGCTCGCGGGTGAAGGCGATCGGGTGCCCGTCGCCGTCGTCGTAGCGGCAGACCGCAAGCGGCGCGCTGCCACGGCCGGCGAGCAGGCTGGCCACGATCTCGGCGGTCACGCCGGGCTGGTCGCCGAGCATCAGCACGAGCAGCTCGCAGCCCGGATCCACCGCCGCGAGCGCTGCAGCGATCGAGGAAGAGCAGCCCTCCCCGTAGTCCTCGTTGACCACCACCTCCACGCCATCGAGGTCGACGCCGGCGCGCACCTCGTCGGCGGCGCCGCCGATCGCGACGATCGTCTGGCCGAACCCGCAGGCGCGCGCGGTGCCCACCACGTGGCCGAGCAGCGTGCCGTCTCTGTAGGGAAGAAGCTGCTTGGGCCGGCCCAGGCGCTTCGAACCGCCCGCGCCGAGCACCAGTCCGGTGACGAACTCGTCAGTCGGCGGCGGCATGCTGATGGGCCGCCTCGAACTTCTCCTTGCAGCCCTGGCTGCAGAAGTACACGGTCTCCCCCTCGTGCCGGATCGAGAGCGTTGAGGGCACTGCGGCGACGGTCATCCCGCAGATCGGGTCTACGGCGGTGGACGCCGCGGGGGCGGTGGCCTGCTCGTCGCGGCGGACCTGCACCACTCTGGCGAGGATCGAGACCGCGATCTCCTCGGGTGTGCGGGCGCCGATCTCGATACCCGCGGGAATCTCGATGCGGTCGAGCTGCTCGGGCGCCACGCCGTCGCCGCGCAGCTCGCCGAGCACGCCGTCGCCGCGCTTCTCGCTGGCCACGAGCCCAACGTAGGGCAGCTCCTCCTCGAGCCCGCGGCGCAGCGCGTGCAGCTCGTCGCGCCCGTGCGCGGCCACGACGAGGGCGAGATCGCCGGGCCGGGGATCGTCGAAGGCCACCGCGTCGAGGCCGAGCTCGGCGCCGAGCCGGAGCAGCGCGTTCGCGATCGGCGTGTCACCCAGCACGAGCAGTCGCGGCGCCGGAAGGACCGGCTCGATGAAGATCTCGATCGCCCCGCCCGACAGGCACGGGTTCTGGACGGTTACGGCGCCGTCCTTGCTCTCCACCTCGCGGCCCTCGGGGCCGATCGACTCGTCGCCGAAGGGCAGGATCCGCAGCAGCATCGGCTCGCCGCTCTCGATCGCCCGGAGCGAGTAGGCGCGCACGCTGTGCTCCGCGCAGGCGCCGCCGACGAAGCCCTCGACCGTCCCGTCCACCAGCACCAGCGCCGTGTTGCCGGCCACCACGCTCGTGGGCGACTGCGCCCGCACCACGGTTGCGGTGACGAACGACTCGCCCTGGTCGGCGAGCTGCCGTGCTCGCCGCTGCATGGCCGCGGGCATCATTGCGGCGGCTCCGGCCTCCCCTGCATCGCCGCCCAGACGCGCGCCGGCGTGCAGGGCATGTCGAGGTGGTCCACGCCGTGGCTCTCGTGCAGAGCGTCGATCACGGCATTGACTATGGCCGGGGGCGAGCCGACGTTGGGCGACTCGCCCACGCCCTTGGCGCCAAGCGGATGGTGCGGGCAGGGCGTGACCGTCTCGCCGAGCTCGAAGTCCGGCGTCTCGAGCGCGGTGGGGATCAGGTAGTCCATGAACGACGAATTGAGGCAGTTGCCCTCTTCGTCGAAGGTGATGACCTCCATCAGCGCGATGCCGATGCCCTCGGCCAGCCCGCCGTGGATCTGCCCGTCGACGACCATCGGGTTGATCCGCACGCCGCAGTCGTCGACCGCGATGAAGCGGCGCACCTTGACCTCGGCGGTGTCGGGGTCGATGTCGACCACCGCGATGTAGGCCCCGTAGGGATAGGTCAGGTTGGGCGGGTCGTAGATCGTCTGGCCGTCGAGCCCGCCCTCCATCCCCTCGGGCATCGGATCGCCGCTGTAGGCCCGCTCGGCGATCTCCTCGATCATCGCGCCCTTCTCCGGATCGCCCTTGACGTACCAGCGGCCCTTCTCCCAGGCCAGGTCGTCGGGCGTCGTCTCGAGCATCGTGGCCGCGATCAGGCGCGCCTTGTCGCGGACCTTGCGCGACACGACCGCCACGGCACCGCCGGAGACGGGCGTGGAGCGGCTGCCGTAGGTGCCGAGCCCGTAGGGCGACTTGTCGGTGTCGCCGTGGCGTACCTCCACATCCTCGGGCGGGATGCCAAGCTCCTCCGCCACGATCTGGGCGAAGGTGGTCTCGTGGCCCTGGCCCTGGGTCTGGGCGCTGATGCTCACGGTCGCCTTGCCGGACGGGTGCACGCGCAGGTCTGCGCCGTCGTTCATCGACAGCCCGAGGATGTCCATGTGCTTGCGCGGGCCGGCGCCGACGCCCTCCGTGAAGAAGGACACGCCGATGCCCATCAGCTCGCCGCGCGCCCGCTTCTCGGCCTGCTCGCGGCGCAGGTCCTCATAGCCGGCCATCTCCATCGCCACGCGCATGGTCTCGGCGTAGTTGCCGGAGTCGTAGGTCCAGCCGGTGGTGGTCTCGTAGGGGAACTGCTCCGGCGCGATGAAGCTGCGCATGCGCAGGTCGATCGGGTCGGTGTCCATCTCCATCGCCAGCGCGTCGACCATCCGCTCGACGAGGTAGACGGCCTCGGTCACCCGGAACGAGCAGCGGTAGGCCACGCCCCCGGGCGCCTTGTTCGTGTAGACGGCCTTGACCTTGACGTGCGCGGCGGCGAGATCGTACGAGCCGCAGACGATGTGGAAGAAGCCGGCGGGGAACCTGGTGGGCTGGGCGGTCGAGTCGAAGGCGCCGTGGTCGGCGATCGTGTCGACGCGCAGGCCGGTGATCCTGCCGTCCTTGGCGCACATCTCCGCCTTCATCACGTAGTCGCGCGCGAACCCGGTGGACATCAGGTTCTCGGAGCGGTTCTCCACCCACTTGACCGGCACGCCGGCCACGATCGAGCCGGCGATGGCGCACACGTAGCCGGGGTAGATCGGCACCTTGTTGCCGAAGCCGCCGCCGATGTCGCCCGTCTTGATCCGGATCATGTGCTCGGCGAGGCCGGCCACGTGCGCGTAGACCGTGCGGTGGGCGTGCGGCGCCTGGTTGCCGTTGTAGATGTCGAGCTGCCCGGTCTCCGGGTTGAAGTCGGCGATGATCCCGCAGGTCTCGAGCGGCGCGGGGTGGCAGCGCGGGTAGATGATGTCCCGGCTGACGACCGTGTCGGCCTCGGCGAACGCCTTGTCGGCGGCCGCCTGGTCGCCGGCCTCCCAGGTCGGGCTGGCCGTGTTGTCCACCTGGTCCGCCTTGTCGTCGCGGATCAGCGGGGCGTCGGGGTCGAGTGCCTTGCGCGCGTTGACGATCGCCGGCAGCGGCTCGTACTCGACGTCGATCAGCTCGAGGGCGTCGTTGGCCGTGTACTCGTCGGTGGCGATCACGAACGCGACCTCCTGGCCCTGGAAGCGCACCTTGTCGCCCGCGAGCACGGCCTGCGTGTCGTAGGAGATCGTGGGCATCCAGGCCAGGCCGAGCGTCTCGAGGTCCTTGGCGGTGACCACGGCCGCAACGCCCGGGTGGGCGAGGGCGCGCGAGGTGTCGATCGACAGGATCTTCGCGTGCGCGTAGGGGCTGCGCAGCACGGCGCCGTGGACCATGCCCGGCAGCTCGAGGTCGTCGAGGTAGTTGCCCTTGCCGCGGATGAAGCGCTCGTCCTCCTTGCGCTTCAGGCGGCCGAAGCCGATCGGACGCTCCTCTACGACGCTCATCGAGCCACCTCCTCGTGCTCAGCCGCCCAGCGCACCGCGGCGACGATGTTCTTGTAACCCGTGCAGCGACAGATCGCTCCGGAGATCGCCGTGCGGATCTCCTCCTCGCTCGGGTCGGGGTTCTCGTCGAGCAGAGCGCGCGTCGTCATCAGCATCCCCGGCGTGCAGAAGCCGCACTGGAGCCCGTGCTTCTCGTGGAAGCCCTCCTGGATCGGATCGAGCCGGCCGTTTCGCTCGAGCGACTCGACCGTGCGGATCTCGTGGCCCTCGCACATCGCGGCGAGGACCGTGCAGGACTTGACCGGCCTGCCGTCCATCAGCACCACGCAGGCGCCGCAGTTGGAGGTGTCGCAGCCCCAGTGCGTGCCCTTGAGACCGAGCGTCTCGCGGATGAAGTGCACGAGCAGCTGGCGCGGCTCGACGTCGTGGGAGACCTGCTCGCCGTTGACGGTCATCGACACGTTCATCTCAGGCCTCCTGGTTGATCGCCCGGGCGGCGGCCCGCCGGAGCGCCCGCCCCGTGAGCACGCCGGCGAGGTGGCGCTTGTAGTCGACCGGGCCGCGGCCGTCTGGCATCGGCGAGGAGTCCTCGGAGGCGATCGCGGCGGCCTGCGAGAAGAGGTCGTCGGACGGCGGCTTGCCGCCCAGCAGCTCCTCGGCGCGGGTCAGGTGGATCGTGGTCAACCCCACCGAGCTGAGCGCGACGCCGGCGTTGCTGATCGTGCCGCCCTCCATCCAGAGCGCCGCGGACGCGGCGGCGATGGCCCAGTCGCCCGCGCGCCGCTCGACCTTCTCGTGCGCGCTGCCGCCGCCCGGGCGCAGCGGCAGCCGGACCTCGGTGAGTATCTCGCCCGCCCCGACGGCGGTTGTGTAGGGGCCGACGTGGAAGTCGGACATGTCGACCACGCGCTCGCCGCCGGTGCCCCGGATCACGACCTGCGCCTTGACGGCCGAGCAGACCGAGGAGAGGTCCTCGGCGGCGTCCGCCTGGCAGAGCGAGCCGCCGATCGTGCCGCGGTTGCGCACCGGCGGGTCGGCGATCACGTTCTCGGCGTCGCGGAAGAGCGGGAAGTGGCGCGCGAGCAGGTCCGAGCGCTGGAGGTCGACGTGCCGGGTGAGCGCGCCGATCCTGATCTGCCCGTCCTGCTCGCGGATGTACTCGAGCTCGTGAAGGTCGTTGATGTCCACGAGGTGCGAGGGCTTGGCCAGGCGCAGCTTCATCATCGGCAGCAGGCTGTGGCCGCCCGCGATCACCCGGGCGTCGGAGCCGAGCCGGTCGAGGGCCTGGATCGCGCCGTCGAGGCTGGTCGCCCGCTCGTAGTCGAATGGCGCCGGAGTCTGCAACTCGCTCCTCTCGCTAGGTCGGAAGCCGCTTTCGCGGGGCGCCGATGTCGTCGCGCCGCTCGTACTGCTCCGGGGCGTCGGTGCCGATCACGGGCGACCCCGGCAGGTTCTCCGGCCGCTCGTGGCGCAGCGACGGGTAGAGCAGCCTCGCCGCCAGGCTGCCGCCCTGGATGTTCCTGAGCACCTCGCCCGCCGGGCTGGCGGCGGCGATCGGCGCCTCGCGGCCGAGGCGCGCCAGCGTGAGCGTGCCCTTGGTGTAGACCTCGCCGATGCGCGGGGCTTCGACGTCCTGGCTGTCGGGGAAGTTGCGCAGGCCGGCGGCCGCCGCGCCGGGATAGACGCTGTCGATCAGCCCCATCGCGTCGCTCAGCCCCGCCTTCTTCACGAGCAGCCCCTCGAGCAGGTCCACGCCCGCGTCGAGCTGCTCGTTGATCGACCCCACGATCGCGTTGACCGGTTCGCTCTTCTCCACGATCTCGCCCACCCCGGAGATCACCTGGTCGAGCCCGGCGGCGATCTTCCGCAGCTGCACGATCGTCGACACGAGGTAGTAGACGAGCGCGAGCACGATCAGGACGACCGCGACGATCATCACCGCCGCCGCGCCGCTCACGACTGCTCCGCGTCGTCGACGATCACGTCCAGCGAGCCGCCGTAGGCGGCCACGCCGGCGACCGTGTCCTTGACCTGCTGCTCGGTGGTCAGAAGGAGCGGCGCGGCGTCGAGGTCCTTCGAGCCCGCCGCCGCCGTGGCGGCTATCTCGTCGACGCTCGGCACGATGCTCCTGGCCGCCTGGAGCACGCCGTTCAAGAGGTAGACCACGACCGGAAGGATCACCACGATCAGGACTACGTCGCCGATCCACCAAAGGGTCACCGCGGCCTCCTCTCGGCGACGATCGCGGCCTTGCGACCGATGCCCGGGAGCGCGCCGAGGATGATCTCGAACTGCGCGTTGATCGCCTTGACCGCGGGCTCGAGCGGGCGCAGGTGCTCGGCCTCGACGCCCTTGAGCGCGCCGGACAGGGTCGCCAGGCCCTCCGAGATGGCGGTCAGCCGGAGGCGAACGAGGATCAGCGCCACCGCGAGCACCGCAACGACCACCACGGCGAGCACCACGCTGAGCACGATGTAGGCGTCGGTGCTCATGCCGCGTCCTCGCCGAAGCCGTCGGTGAGAGCGTTCATGTAGGCGTCCTGCACCACCGCCTCGTCGACGATCTGCGCCAGCACCGGCGCCGTGGCCTGGAGCTCGGGGATGTGCGCCGTGTTCCCGCCGACCTTGCCGGCGATCTCGAGCAGCGCCTCGACCGAGCTCTGGATGCGCCCCACGTAGCGGAGCAGCATCACCAGCAGGGCCGCCACCACGAGCGCCGCCACCAGGCCGATGATCAGCGCTATCGACCAGTAGGTGTGGGCCGAGGTGGCGACGACGGTCACTTGCCGACCGCCGCCTTTCGCAGCGCGCGGGCCGAGTGGAGGATGCGCACGCCGGAGTCGTTGATTCGACTGACGCCGCCGAGCTCGTTCGTCTGCGCGCGAACGACCTCGACGGCGTCCTCGGCGGTGCGGGCCTGGCCGGCGATCCTGGCGGCGAGGGCGACGATGGTGATCACGATCACCGCGGCGACCGCGATGACCACGACGCCGAGAACGATTCCGACGACCCAGCCCGTCGACGAAGCCACTAGGACCAGCTGCTTCTCCTCCTTGTCGTGCTGAGACTTCCCTCTTTGCGCACCTTAGCTCAGCGAGCACTCCGGCTTCCAGGGATTCTGGGCGCGGCGTTGCGGGGATCCAGCCGAACGTCCCTCAGTACCCCCTATAGGGGTGAGCGAGGGACGTTCGCCGCGCTTCGCCGCGGCGCTATCAGGGCGTGAGCCGCTCGCTCAGCCAGGCCAGGGACAGCGGGTAGCGGTAGTCGATCGCTCCGTGCTTGGCATCGAAGTGCTCGAAGTGGATGACGTCGTCGGGCACGCCGATCTCGTCGAGCGCCTGGCGGAAGGCCTCGGCGCCGATGTCGAGGAACCACTCGTCCTTGGTGCCGGCGTCGATCCAGATCGCGCGGAGCGAGCGCAGCTCGTCGGCGTACCTCGGCACCATCCGGACGGGATCCCAGTCGAGCCAGCGCTGCCACTGCTCCTCGCGCAGCACCCCGGTGCGCGGGTCGAACGGCAGCTCGGGCGTGCCGTCCTCGGCGGCCGAGAAGCACGCCGTCACCCCGAGCAGCATCAGCAGCACGTCGTCGCCGTCCTTCGTGAACGAGACGCGGCCGCGGAAGTCGTCCCACCAGCGCTGGATGTCGGCGTCGTAGTCGCGGAGGTGGCGCACGGCCCTCGCGAACTCGGGGATGTAGCAGAGCTCGTAGAGGTTGTCTCCCGCGTGCGTGGCGAGCCCCCCGAACAGGTCGGGCCGCAGCATCGGCGTGATCATCGCCCCGAAGCCGCCGCTCGACTTGCCGGTGATCCCGCGGTGCTCGGGCTCGGCGGCCGTGCGGTAGTGGGAGTCGACCCAGGGCACGACCTCGTCGCAGAGGTATGAGTGGTAGGGACCGGTGCCGGGCGAGTCGACGAACTGGCTGCCGCCGTAGGCGGTCCAGGCATCGACGTAGACGACGATCGCCGGGGGCGCCTCCCCCTTTGCGAACACCTCGTCGGCCGTCTCGGGGAAGGGCCGGCGGTAGGGCATGCGGTTGTGCCACATGGCCACGTGGCCGGTGTAGCCCTGGATAACGTAGACCGACGCGTAGCGGCGGTCGGGCTCGTCGTCGTAGCCGGGCGGGACGTAGACCCAGAGCGGCCGCTCGTGGGGATCGCCGAGCGGGTTGCCGCGCAGCAGCTCGCTCGTGATCAGGTGCTCGTCAAGTCGTCCGGCCAGGTCGGCCGACCAGGGGAGCATGGCCGGAGATAATGCCCGACCGGGCTAGGCGTCGTCGCCGCTCGACGCGGCGCCCGCGTCCTTCAGGTCCGGCTCGGCGTCCTCGGGTGGCTCCGGGCCGCCGTCGGACACGGCGTCGGCCTCGTCGCCGCCACTAGGGTCGATGCCCTCCTCGGTGGCGGGCTCGTCCGAGCCGGTGGTCCGGCCGAGCACGTCGCTGTCGTCGTTCTCGCCGGGCTCGGCGGGAACGACGCCCTCGCCGGCCTGGGCGGCCCACTCGCCCTTCTCGCGCGCCTCGGCCTCGTCCGGCGCGGTGCCGCCGCGCTGCTCGCTTGGCTTCTGTTCCATGCCGGGGTCTTCCCCGGCGCGGGGCCGGAGCTAACTGCTTACCTCGGCCGGCGGCGCGTGGATCGGGCCGCTCGCCTCGGTGAGCCTGCCGCCGGGCCTGCCGGCTCGGAGGGCGAGGATCTCTCCGAGCACGGCGACCGCCGTCTCCGCCGGCGTGCGGGCGCCCAGGTCGAGGCCGCACGGCGCGTTGATGCGGGCCAGCGCGTCGTCGCCGATCCCGTTGGCGCGCAGGCGCTCCTCGCGGTCCGACTGCGTGCGCCGGCTGCCGAGCGCGCCGATGTAGCCGGCGTCGCTCTCGAGGGCGGCGAGCAGCACCGGCTCGTCGAACTTCGGGTCGTGCGTGAAGACGAGCACGGCGTCGTTCGGCCCCAGCTCGCGCGTGGCCATGAACCGGTCCGGCCAGTCGACCACCACCTCCGCGTGCTCCGCGAAGCGCGGGCTCTGGAGGAACGCCTCGCGCGCGTCGACGATCGTGACCCGGTAGCCGATGTCGTCGGCGATCTTGGCGAGCGCCGCGCTGAAATCGATGGCACCGAAGATCACCATCGCCGGCGGCAGCGAGAACGCCTGGATCGCGACCCCGATCTCCGAGCCCATGACCTCGCCCTTGCGGCTGTAGCGCCGCATCGTGGAGCGGCCCTGGTCGAGGAACCCGAGCGCCTCGCGCTCGACGCTCGTGTCGAGCAGCTCGGTCATCCCGAGGCTGCCGACCGCCCCCTCCTTGGTCACCACCATCTGCATCCCGGCGCCGGCGCCGTCGAGCAGCGTCGTCAGCGCCACGGGCCGCCCTGCCTCGATCGCCTCCCGGGTCACTGCGAGCATCGCGCGCTGCGGCTCCCTCAGCTCGTGGACGAAAACGCGCACGGTGCCGCCGCACATCAGCCCGACGTCGGCCGCCTGCTGGTCGCTGATGCCGTAGGTGGCGACGCGCGGCGGCGCCCCGGCAAGCACCCCCTGGGCCTCCTCGACGAGCGCCCCTTCCACGCAGCCGCCCGTGACGGAGCCCTCGATGCGCCCGCTGTCGTCAACGAGCATCTCGGCGCCCGGGTCGAGCGGGGCAGAGCCGACCGTCTCGACGAGCGTCGCGGCCACCACCCGCCGGCCCTCGTCGAGCCACTCGAGTGCGACTCGGTGCGAGTTGGGAAGCACCGCGTTAGAAGCTACTAGGCGCGCAAGCTCGCCATAGGATCTCCGTTTGGGGGCAGCCGCCGGCTGCCGCCCAAACGGGCGGTTTGGGGGCGATGACGCCCCCAAACCCTTTCCCCATCGACCGCCAGGAGGCCGACATGAACGCCGAGCCCGTGCTCGTCGACCAGCGCGAGCGCGTGCTGCTCGTGACGATCAACCGACCCGAGGCGCGCAACGCCGTGAACCGCGCCGTGGCCGACGCCATCGAGGCGGCGCTCGACCGGCTCGAAGCCGAGGACGGCCTCTCGCTCGGCGTGCTCACGGGCGCCGGCGGCGGCTTCTGCGCCGGCCAGGACCTGAAGGCGCTCGTGGCCGGCGAGGTGGGCGTCTCGGAGGAGCGGGGCTTCGGCGGCATCGCCCGCCGGCCGCCCACGAAGCCGGTGATCGCCGCGGTGGAGGGCTTCGCACTGGCCGGCGGCTGCGAGATCGCCCTGGCCTGCGACCTGATCGTCGCCGCCGAGGACGCGCGCTTCGGCATCCCCGAGGTCAAGCGCGGCCTGGTGGCCGCGGGCGGCGGGCTGCGCCGCCTGCCCCAGCGCCTACCGCTCGGCCTCGCCAAGGAGCTCGCGCTGACCGGCGAGCCGATCGACGCGCGCCGGGCACTGGAGCTCGGCCTGGTCAACCGCGTGACCCCGTCCGGCGAGGCGCTGGCCGGCGCCCTCGCCCTGGCAGAGGAGATCGCCGCCAACGCCCCGCTCGCCCTCGCCGCCAGCAAGCGGATCATCGACGCGCAGGGCGACTGGGACGACGACGAGTTCTGGGCGAAGCAGGGGGAGCTCGCCGCGGCGGCGATGGGCAGCGAGGATGCGATCGAGGGGGCCACGGCCTTCGCCGAGAAGCGAGAGCCGGTCTGGAAGGGGCGCTAGCGGGGCTTTAGCCGGCATGGCCTCTTGCCGATGGATGTCCTATGGGCGAGAGGTTCCTGGCCCTCTTCGTCGATCCGCCCACGACACCGGCGCGCACGCCCGTGTTCGCTCGGGTGATCGGACTGCTCTTCGTTCTCGGAGGGCTGCTCGGCCTGGCCTCCCTGGCGCTGCCGCATCCGGGTGGCGGAGACGCCGAGGCTCTGCTCTTCCTGGACGTGGTCTGCATCGGCACGGGGGTCGCCTTCGTGGTCGCCGCCCGCCACGTGCCGAGCTGGCTCCCCCACCCCACCATCGCCGCGGCCTCGCTCACGATCTGCCTGGCGACGTATTGGAGCGGCCGGGCGTCGGGCGTGTACGCGACGACGCTCTTCTGGGTCGCCCTCTTCTGCGGCTACTTCTTCTCGCGGCTCGCCGCGATGATCCAGATCGGCTTTCTCCTCGCGGCCTACGGCGTCGTCCTCTCGCAGATCCCCGACCCGAACGGCTACTCCCCGGCCACCCGCTGGCTGCTGAGCGCCCTCGCTCTGGTCGTGACCACCAACGTCACCTCGTGGCTGTCGTCGGGCCGCCGGGCGGCCGAGGAGCGCAGCCAGCGCTTCTTCGACCTCTCCACCGACATGCTCTGCACCGCCGACGCCGACGGTTTCTTCGTGGAGGTCAACCCGGCCTGGACGGCGATCCTCGGCTACTCGGAGGCCGAGCTGCTCGCGCGTCCGTTCGTCGACTTCGTCCACCCCGACGACCGCGAGCGGACGGCCGCGGAAGCCGCGCGCATCTTCGAGGGGCACGAGACCGAGCACTTCGACAACCGCTACCTGGCCAAGGACGGCAGCTGGCGCTGGATGCGCTGGAGCGCCAGCCTCAGCCCCGACCAGGGCCTGATCTACGCCCGCGCGACCGACGTGACCGAGAGCAAGGAGATGGAGCTCGCACGCGAGGAGCTGGTCAGGGAGCTCGGCTCGCAGGCGCGCACCGATCCGCTCACCTCGCTCCCCAACCGCCGCTGGCTGCCGGATGAGCTCGCGCGCCTGATCACGCGGGCGCGGCGGCAGGACTTCGACCTCTGCCTGGCGGTGATCGACCTCGATCACTTCAAGGCGTTCAACGACCGAAACGGCCACCAGGCCGGCGACGAGCTCCTCTGCGAGGCGGCCGACAGGTGGCGCGCCACCCTTCGCACCAGCGACTTCCTAGCCCGCTACGGCGGCGACGAGTTCATAGCGCTGCTGCCGGATTGCGACCCGCGGGAGGCCGAGGCCGTGATCGAGCGGCTCTGCGCCGCCACGCCCGCGGGCCTCACCTCGTCCGCGGGAATCGCGACCTGGAACGGCGAGGAGCAGCCTGCCGCCCTGATCGCCCGCGCCGACGCCGCCCTCTACGAGGCGAAGGCGGGCCGGCGGGACGCGGTGGCTCGCTGACCGCTCTCAGGGCCGGCGGCCGGGGTGCTGGCTGCCGTCGTTGCCCGGCGCCGCGGACGAGGCCGCGGCCGCTGCCTTGCCGCCGCTCGAGTGGCCAGAGTCGACCAGCACGACGGTGAGCGCCGCCAGCGCGAGCGCGGCCACCAGCGCCAGCGCCACCAGCTTCGACGGGGCGCGGCGGACTGTCATCTGGAGCGTGGACATGTGGTTCCTCCTGAGTCGCTTTCCGTGAGGAGGAGGCTCGCTCGCGACGGCCGTCCGCACATC
Organism: Thermoleophilaceae bacterium; assembly: GCA_036406475.1. Classification (GTDB taxonomy): domain Bacteria; phylum Actinomycetota; class Thermoleophilia; order Solirubrobacterales; family Thermoleophilaceae; genus DASXBA01. Next base: position 24,943 of record DASXBA010000013.1, read on the forward strand.
GGGCCGACTGCCCAGGTTGCGGCCGGGGCCTACCTATCTTTGCCGGCGATTCCCAGCCGCTCGGCCGCGGCCCCCGCCTCCATTCGCGAGCGGACGCCGAGCTTGCGCAGGACTGAGGAGACGTGGTGGTCGACCGTCCTCGTCGAGAGGAACAGGCGCTCGGCGATCTCGGCGTTGCGCAGGCCCGCGGACACCAGCTCGAGAACCTCGAGCTCGCGCCTGGTCAGGCCCGCCGGGTTGGCGCGCGTGGAGCTGCGCGGGCCGCGCGGGAGACCGCGGGCGCCGCGCTCGCGCAGGCGCCGCGCCACGATCGCGGCGGCCGGAACGGCGCCCAGCTCGCGCAGCTGGTCGTGTGCGCGCCGGAGCTCGGCCTCGTCGTCGCCGTCGGCGAGGGCGAGCGCCGCCTCGTATGGACGGTCGGTCTCGGGCTCGTCCGGGCGCGGCCGCTCGTCGATCCCGGCGCGCCGGCGCCAGGTCACGAGCTCGGCCAGCTCCCAGGAGGCGGAGCGGCGGCGGGCGAGCTCGATCGCGCCGCCGGTGGCGGCCGCTACTTCGTCGTCCCTGCCCTCGAGCCAGGCCGCCTCGGCGCGCGCCGCCGCCACCGGCACGATCTGCTGGAGCTCGCCCGTCGGCTCGGCCACGGCCAGTGCGGCGTCGAGCGCCGCCCAGGGGTCGGCGTCGCCGCTGCGCGCGTGGACGAGCCCCTCGACCGTCCCCGCGATCCCCCTCGGGACCGGCGAGGTGCGCGGGTCGCCGAGCACGGCGGCAGCGGTCTCGGCTGCCTCGGCCCAGCTCCCCCGGTCGAGCTCGAGCCGAGCGCGGCAGGCCAGCAGCGAGAGCTGCCAGTAGCCGAGCCCGTGCTCGTCGCAGTAGTCGAGACCGGCCGCGACATGGCGGTCGGCCAGCGCGTAGTCGCCTTTCCGCAGTGCCATCCAGACGAGGTTCAGGAAGGCTCGCCCCGCCTCGTCCTCGAGGCCCTCTTTCATCGCCAGCTCGAGGCTGCGTTCGAGCGTCGCGCTCCCCTTGGCCCAGTCGGCCCGCGACTCCGTCCCGCCGAGCGTGGTGAGGACGTACACCTCGATCTCGTCCTCGCCAAGGCGCCGGGCCAGCTCGAGCGCCCGGGTGCCCCAGTCGAGCGCGCCGTCCACGTCCTCCCAGTTCATGCAGCGCTGGGCGAGCGTCCCGTACGCGAGCGCCAGCTCACGCCCGGGCTCGAGCCGCTCCAGGAGCTCCACTGCGCGGCGGCAGGCCGCGTCGCCCTCGTCGGCGCGGCCGCCGAAGCCGAGCAGGCGGCCGAGGGCGCGAAGCGCGTCGCCCTCCCTGAGCGGGTCGCCGAGCTCGCGGAGCAGCTCGACGGCGCTCTCCTGAGCGTCGATGGCCTCCGCGAGCTGGTTCGAGAGGTAGCACTCGTAGGCGCGGCGCTCGAGCAGGTCGGCGCGCTCCTCGGCCGGCAGGCTCTCGGCGAAGCGCAGCGCCCGCGCGTACTGGGCGGCCGCCTCGCGGTGGGCACCGAGCTCCGCCGCGCGCGCTGCCGCCGCCGGCGCATGCCGGAGCACTGCCTCGCCGTCGCCGGCCGCCTCGGCGTGCCCCGCAAGCCGCGCGGGGTCGCCGCCCCGGTCGGCGAGCGCGGCCAGCGCCGCCCGGTTCAGGGCCAGCGCCCGGTCCGGCGGCAGCGTCTCCGCCACGGCCCGCCGGGCGATCTCGTGTCGGAAGGCGAGCGAGGGACCGTCGGCGGTGAGCATGCCGGAGGCGAGGCACTCCTCGAGCCGGCCGATCGCGTCCCCGGCGAGCGCCTCGACCAGCCAGAGCTCGGCCTGCGGTGTGGCGACCGTGGCGGCCTCGAGCAGCGACCTGGCCTCGGGCCCGAGTCGGGCGAGCCGCGCGAGGACTGCGTCCCGGACGGTTGCCGGCACCTCTTCCTCCTCGGCCGCGAGCGCCTCGGTCACGTAGAACGGGTTGCCCCGCGTCTTGCCGTAAAGGTCCGCTGCGTCGACGCCGTGCGGACCCGCCAGCTCGGCCACCGCGGAGGCGGACAGCGGCTCGACCGCCACCCGCACGATCGCCGGGCTCGACGGCAGCTCGCCGAGGACCACGCGCAGCGGGTGGGTGCGGTCGAGCTCGTCGTCGCGGTAGGTCGCCACGACGAGGGCGGCGAAGCGGTCGATCCTGCGCCCCAGCAGGCGGAGCACGTCGAGGGTGGCCTCGTCCGCCCAGTGGACGTCCTCGAGCACGATCAGCGTCGGCTCGCGAGCAGGGAGCGCCTCGGCCAGCGCCGCGACCACGTCGCGGGCGGCGCCGCTGCCCTCCACCACCTCCTCGAGCCGGCCTCCCGTGGTCTCGGCGATGTCCACGAACGGGCCGAGCGGGCGGGGCGTGAGGAGCGCGTCGCAGGCACCCCGGAGGACGCGCTCCCGCGACTCCGCCAAGGCCCGGACCAGGCTCGTCTTGCCCACCCCCGCCTCCCCGCTCACGAGGGCGAGCCGGCCCTCGCCGCTCTCGCGGACCCGGGCCAGCTGCTCCTCGAGCAGCTCGAGCTCGCGCTCACGCTCCAGAAGCCGGCTCATGCCGCGGACATATTCGCGGTTCATCTTGCGAGACTGCGGCCGTGGCCGAGGCTCCCGAGCGCAAGACCAGCTCGTGGCTGATGGACATGGACGGCGTGCTGGTGCACGAAGAGACCGCGGTTCCGGGGGCGGACCGCTTCCTCTCCCGCCTCCGCGAGCTCGAGCTTCCCTTCCTGGTCCTCACCAACAACTCGATCTACACCCGCCGCGACCTGTCAGCGCGACTGGCCGCTTCCGGCCTCGAGGTGCCCGAGGAGAACATCTGGACCTCGGCCCTGGCCACGGCGCGCTTCCTCGACGACCAGCGGCCCGGCGGCTCCGCGTTCGTCATCGGCGAGGCGGGGCTGACCACGGCGCTCCACGACTACGGCTACACGCTCACCGAGCGCGACCCCGACTACGTGGTCCTGGGCGAGACCCGCACCTACAGCTTCGAGCGGATCACGCACGCGATCCGGCTGGTCGTGGACGGCGCGCGCTTCATCGCCACGAACCCCGACCCGACCGGTCCGTCGACCGCGGGGCCACTGCCCGCGACCGGCTCGGTGGCGGCGCTGATCAGCCGGGCGACGCGCGTCGATCCCTACTTCGTGGGCAAGCCCAACCCGCTCATGATGCGGTCGGCGCTCAACTCCCTGGGCGCCCACTCGGAGACGACCACGATGGTCGGCGACCGGATGGACACGGACATGGTGGCCGGCATCGAGGCGGGGCTGGAGACGATCCTCGTATTGACCGGCGTGACCGGCCGGGAGGAGGCCGAGCGCTTCCCCTACCGAGCCTCGCGGATCGTCGACTCCGTGGCCGACCTGGTCGACTCGCTCACGGCCTAGGCGAGCTCGCGCTCGACCCGGTCGACCAGCTCCTCGTGCAGTTCGAGGTAACGGCGCAGGAAGTCGTAGACCAGGCGGAGGTACCTCTCGCGGTGTGGAAGCTGCCCGGCCCGGGCCTCGGCCTCGGCGAGCCGCACCGCGAGATCGTCGAGGTCCTCGCGTAGGGCGCCAATGCCCTCGCGAGTGGCCGCGTCGCCGACGAGGTCGCCGATCATGAGCCGCACCAGCGCCTCGTTCTTCAGCGGCGTGAACCGCACGGGCGACTCGGCGTGGGCGCGGAGCGCCTCGCGGCCCTTGTCGGTGAGCGTGTAGACCGTCCGCTCGCGAGTCTTGCCCGGCTCGCGCCGCGCCTCCAGGTAGCCGAGCCCGGCCAGGCGCTTGGGCTCGACGTAGTACTGGCTCTCCCCCGCCCAGTCGAGGAAGCGCGCGTCCCTGGCCATTCGCAGCAGGTCGTGGGCCCCGGCCCCCTGGCTCCCTACCAGGCCGAGGATCTCGATCGAGAACAGGCTCAGCTCATCTCTCGCCATAACTATGAATCATAGTGTATAACTATGTTTCATAGCGATAGGAAAGCGAGGAGAACATGACCGCCACACTTCGACGCGCCCCGTCCGCCCCCCAGACCCGCCGCGAGGTCCGCGACATCGTGATCGTCGGCGCCGGCGCGGCCGGGCTGTCGGCGGCCCTGGCCCTGAAGGACCTGGGACTGCGCCCGCTCGTGCTGGAGCGCGGGGACGGCGTGGCCACGTCGTGGCGCTCGCGCTACGACCGCCTGCGGCTCAACACTCCGCGCGGAGCCTCCCACCTCCCGGGCCGGCCCTTCCCCGCCGGCACGCCGACCTTTCCGACGCGGGACGAGCTCATCGCCCACCTCGACCGCCACGCCCGCGAGCCGGGTCTCGAGCTTCGCCTCCGCGCTGCCGTCGAGCGCATCGAGCGCGGCGACGACGGCTGGCTCGTGCGGGTCGGCGCCTATGTCATCCGTGCGCGCGACGTGATCGTCGCCACCGGCTACGAGAACGTGCCGCAGATCCCCGACTGGCCCGGCCGCTTCGCCGGCCGCCTGATCCACTCCTCCGAGTACAAAAACGCGGAGCCCTTCCAGGGCGCGAACGTGCTGGTGGCGGGCCCCGGCTCGTCCGGCATGGAGATCGCCTTCGACCTCGCGCAGCACGGAGCGGGCAAGGTCTGGCTCGCGGCTCGCACGCCGCCCAACATCTTCCTGCGCGAAGGGCCGGGCGGCCTTCCCGGCGACGTGATCGCGCGGGCGATGATGCACGTCCCGGTCAGGCTGGCGGACGCGGTCGCCCGGCTCGGACGCCGGATGGACGTCGGCGACCTGACCGAGTACGGCCTGCCCGTCCCCGACGAGGGCGTGTTCGCCCGCCTGCGGCGCCTCGGCGTGGCGCCGGCGATCGTCGACAAGGAGGTCATCGAGGCGATCAAGGCGCGGCGATTCGAGGTCGTGCCGGGAGTCGAGTCGCTCGACGATGCCGGCGTACTGCTGGCCGGCGGCGACCGGATCGAGCCGGACGCCGTGATCGCCGCCACCGGCTACCGGCGCGGGCTCGAGCCGCTCGTCGGCCACCTGGGCGTGCTCGGCGACGACGGCCTGCCGCTGGCGGTCGGCGAGCGCGAGGCTGCCGAAGGGTTGCGCTTCATCGGCTACGTGCCGCGGCCCGGGATGCTGGGCCACGCCGCCAAGGAGGCCCGGGGAGCCGCGAAGGCGATCGCCCGGGCGGCGTGAACGGGCCTGCCGGAATCTGAGAGTCCTCGGGCACGGGACAATCCTCCGATGGAGTTCCGCGTCGCCCGGCACACCGAGCGGCTCGCCGAGCTGGTGAGCTTCTACCGGGACGGCCTCGGGCTCGTGGAGAGCGGCGGCTTCAGCGACCACGACGGCTACGAGGGCGTGTTCCTGGAGCTCCCCGGCACGGCCGCCCACCTCGAGTTCACGGCCGGTGGCGGCCAGGACGCCCCGGCGCCGCACCCCGAGTCGTTGCTCGTCTTCTACCTCGGCGACCAGGCGGCGGTCGGGGCGGTCGCCGCGCGCCTCGGTGTCGACCCCGTCCCCCCGGCCAATCCCTACTGGGCCGAGCACGGACTGACCTTCGAGGATCCCGACGGCTTCCGCGTCGTGCTCGTGCCGGAGGGCTGGGAGCAGCCGCCGCGCTGACCGGCGCGGAGCTCTACCGCCGGGGGACCGCGACCCTCCTGGCCTCCTGGGAGGAGTACGCGCGCGGGGCCGTCGGCGCAGCGCTCGTCCGCTCCCCCGGGGTCGCGGCGGCCGTGTTCCCGAACGAGCCGGGCCGCAGCGGACCTAGCCCGCGAACTCCTCGACCTTGTCCTCGGACTTTCGGCGATGCGTCGCGGCATCGTCGCGCTCCTTCGCGCGCCGGCCGAGCAGCTCGAGGATGGCGTCCTCGCCGCTCGTCACGGTCCCGTCGTCGTCCACGAGAACCGGTATCTCGTCCGTGCCGGCCCGCTCCTGCAGCACCTCGCGGTCCTCGGGCTCCGCCTCGACCTGTCGCGCGACGAAGTCGATGCCCAGCTCCGTCAGGCGCTCGCGCACCGTGTGCGAGTGCGGGCACCACTCCGCTTGGTAGAGCTCGAGCATTGGAGCGAGCTACCCGCGCTTCCGGGTTGGAAACCGGTCTCCGGGCAGACGATGCAAACGTCCGAGCTGGTCATCGAGGTCAAGGCGCGCAACGGCCGCAAGGCTCGCTTCGAGGCGGAGATCCCTGTGCAGTTCAAGTCGGTTGGGCAATCCGCGCCGCCCGCGTCCTAGGCCGGTAGCGCCCGCCCTACATCGCCATCCGCGGTGAGGGCTCGCCGTCTGCCGGCTCGGGCGGCGTCTCGCCCTCCTCCGTCATCGCGCGCTTCAGCATGCTGAGGCCGGTGACCGGGAAGATCAGCACCGACAGCAGCCCGGCCGCGATCAGCGC
>DASXBA010000014.1:0-22152 GCA_036406475.1 Thermoleophilaceae bacterium
GGCGGTCACAACGACCATTCTCCGCCGCGAGCGCTCCCTCATTGCCTCAAGCTATGAGTAAGGGCCGGCAACGGTCAATCGCGCTGTAATGGTCCTGACGGGCCGCCACGCGGAGTAGCGCTCGCAACCCCGGCAACGACTAGAGCGTCGGATCGGCGACCAGGTAGTAGAAGCAGACGGCCATCACGGCTGTGGCGGAGCCCCACAGCACGGCCCAGCCTGCGCGCTCGTGCGGCTTCATCTGCGGCCGCGCCACGCCGAAGATCACGGCCAGCTCGAACACCACGCAGGCGGCCACGAAGACGCCCACCGACCAGATGCCGGTGATCGCCATGACGATGTAGAGCGGGACCTGCGTGCCCGCCGCGGCGCCCCCGGCCGAGAGGGCCATGACGAGGTACTCGTTGTACGTGTCGCGGTAGATCGGGACACGCGGGTTGAGCGCCTCGAAGAACTTGTTCGGCGTGCCCGGCTCGGCCACGGCCGCGACGATATCCAAACCGGCCGGCGCCTCCAACACTCCCCAGGCCTCCCGCCGCGCGACCACCCGGCCCGGCCGCACCGAGCGATCGACCGCCAGCACCCGGCCGGCCTCGTCCAGCCAGACGAGGTCGAGCTCGAAGCGCATCCCGAAGGTGTGGACGCAGCTGCAGCGCGGTATCAGGAGCGACCAGCCGGGCGGCCTCCGGCGCAGCGCCAGCCCGAGCAACCTCTGCGGGAACGAGCGCGCCACGACCACCTCCACACCCCGCTAAGCGCGCCGGCCCGGCGCCTCGCCCCGGGGCTACACTGGGCGCGCTGCCGCCCTAGCTCAGTTGGTAGAGCACCACTCTCGTAAAGTGGGGGTCGTCGGTTCGAGTCCGACGGGCGGCTCTGGCTCGTTTGCAGGGAGCGTCACGCGGCCTGGGGACTTCCCCAGAACTCGGGGCCGAGGACGCCCTCTGAATGCTCGTGAATGCCTTTGCGAAGGTCGGCGGTCACTGCCCACGGACGGGTGAAGATCCGGATCGCGTCGACCTCGCCGTGGGCGTTGAGCGTGAAGATCTCGACGAGCTGCAGGATGTGGTCTTCAACGAACTCGTCCATCACCGCCGCAAAGCCCGGTTGGCCCTCGACCTGGAGCACGGCGCGGTACTTCGGGTCGCGATAGGTCTGGGCTGCCGCCTTGAGGATCGGCCCGATGACGGCCTTCCCCGTCGGCTCCCCGGTGAGAACCGGGGAAAACAGGGTGACGTCGTCGGCGAGCGGCGGAATGGCCGGCGGATCGGTCCAGGACGTTCCCGGCCCCTCCGGAGGTGAGGTGTCGAGCTCTGTGTCCGCGAGGTCGGGGTCGATCTCCGCGAGCCGGTCTCGAATCAGCGCCATGTACGGCCACGGCCGACCGTAGATGTGGATGGTGGCGATCAGTCCGGCCGCGTCGCGCGTCACCAGGGCCGCTACCTGTGCGGTGTGCCCGTCAACGGTCGTCGTGAACGCTGCCCCTTCAAGCTCCTCTCCTTTGAGGCGAAGGTCGGTGTCGGTCGCGCCGAATACGTCCGCGTAGGCACCAAGGGCCGCGACGACCGCGTCGCGACCGGTGATACGTGACGACGTGAGGGGAGTGGCGAGGGAGACATCCTCTGTAAGGGCCTGAGGGTCGTGTCCCAACAGGGCGGCAGTCAGCGGGTCGGACATTGTGTTTTCCATGGCGTCAGCGTCGCCTGCCGCGTGACGCCTCGCGCCCGTGACCACCCGTGCCTGGACCCTGGTCTTGGCGATCGGCCCGGCGGACGGCTCTCTCAGATGCTCATGCCGCCGTCCACGGGGACGGTCGCGCCCGTCATGAACGCGCTCGCGTCGCTCGCCAGGAAGAGGACGGTGCGGGCGATCTCCTCGGGTGTCGCGTGCCGGCGCAGCGGGATGTTTTCCTCGAAGGCCGCCGCGGCCTCCGCCTCGCTCGGGGCGCCGGTTGCGGTCAGCTCGATCCGGTGCTGGAAGTCGTTGTCGACGGGGCCCGGGTGGATCGTGTTGACGCGGATGCCGCGTGCGGCCGACTCCTGCGCGGCGGTGCGCATCAGGCCGACGAGCGCGTGCTTGGAGGTGGCGTAGGCGGAGATGCCTGGGTCGGAGGTCAGGCCGACCACGCTCGAGTTGATGATCACGCTGCCGCCGTCGCGCATCGCCGCGAGCGCGTGCTTGCAGAGAAGGAAGGAGCCGCGGACGTTCACGGCCATCACCCGGTCGAAGACGTCCTCCGGATAGTCGACCAGCTCGGCCACCTCGCCGAAGACGCCCGCATTGGCAAAGGCCACGTCGAGGCCGCCGAAGCGCTCGCCGGCGAGCGCCACGGCCGCCCGGACCTGGTCGGTGTCGGTCACGTCGGTGACCGCCGCGGCCGCGCCCAGCTCGTCCGCGAGGGCCGACAGGCGGTCGGCGTCCAGGTCCGCGAGCACAAGCTCCGCGCCCGCCGCGGCAAAGGCGCGGGCGGTGGCCGCGCCGATGCTCCCGGCGGCGCCGGTGATCACAGCCACCTTGCCGGTCAAATCGTCAGACAATTCTCGCCGAGGCTATCTGAGCGTGGGAGCATTGGGGCGGTGACGAGCGTGGCGATCGTGGGCGGCGGGGGCGGCGTTGGCTCATCGGCGGCATTCAACCTGCTGCGCCGTCCGGAGCACTTCGACGTCGTCCTGGTGGACCGCCGCCCCGAGATGTCGACCTCGCACGTGATGGACCTCGAGCAGGTCCTCGCCACCGAGGGGAACGGCTCGGTCCGCTCCGGCGGGCTCGCGGACCTGGCCGCCGCTGACGTGGTGGTGATGGCGGCGGGTGCCCCCCTGACCGTCAACACGTCCCGGCTCACCTACCTGCACGAGAACGCCGAGGTGGTGCGTCCCGTTGCGGACGCCCTGAGCTCGGACTGGGGTGGCGTCCTGGTGGTGGTCACCAATCCGGTCGACCCCCTGTGCACCTGGGTTCAGCGCCGCACCGGGATCGACCGCCGCCGCGTGCTCGGCTACACGCTCAACGACAGCCTCCGCCTTCGGACCGCGATCGCCGCGGCGCTGGACGTGCCGGCGCGCTCGGTCGAGGCCTGGGTGGTGGGGGAGCACGGCGACGCGGGCGTCCCGCTCTTCGACCGCGCGACCGTGGACGGCGAGCCGACGACGCTGAGCGACGACCAGCGCGAAGCCGCGGCCGACTTCGTCCGCGGCTGGTACGTCCGCCATGTGGCGCTCGACTCCGGCCGCTCGTCGACCTGGAGCTCGGGCCTCGGGGTCTCGCGCATGGTCGCCGCGATCGCGGTGGGCGCCGGCGAGGAGGCCTGGCCCGCCTCGCTCGTGCTCGGCGGCGAGTACGGGATCGAGGGCGTTGCGCTGAGCGTGCCGGTGGGGCTTGGGCGTGGCGGCGCCGAGCGCGTCCACGAGTGGGACCTAGCCGAGGGCGAGCGGCGGGCGATGCGCGAGGCCGCACACGTGGTGCGCGAGGCGGTCGAGCGCCTCAGCGACTCCGCTCGAGCTTGACCAGCACCTCCTGGAGATGCGCCAGGTGCGCCTCCATCGCGCGCTCCGCCGCGGCCGGCTGGTGGCGGCGGACGGCGCGCAGGATGTCGCCGTGCTGAGCGAGGATCTGCTCGCCGTCGACCGAGCCGGCGATCTTGTCCACGAGCGACGGCTGGAGCACGTCGAGCGCCCAGCCGGTGAAGGCGAGCAGGAGCTCGTTGCCGGCGGCCTCGGCGAGCGTGCGGTGGAAGCGCGTGTCGGCCTGGTTGAACGGGTCGCTGCCGGGGGCGTTGCCCTCGGCGTCGGCGATCGCCTGCTCGAGGGCCGCCACGGTGTCGTCCTCGGCGTTCCGCGCCGCCCGGCCGGCGAGCGGCACCTCGAGGAACATGCGCGCGTCGAGGAGCTGCTGCATCGAGACGTTCTCGGCGGCGAGCATCAGGGCGATCGACTCGCTCACGTTGCGGCCCATCCCCTGGTTGGGCGTTCCGGCCACGAAGATGCCGCCGGCCCGGCCGCGGCCGACGCGGATCAGGTGCGAGCCCGCGAGCAGCCTCAGCGCCTCGCGTAGAGTGGGGCGGCTGACGCCGAACTCGGCGGCCAGCTCCTGCTCGGTGCCGAGCCGGTCGCCCGGCCGCAGGTCCTTGCTCTGGAGGTAGCGGCGAATCTGAAGGGCGATCTGCTCGCTGGCGTCCTGGCGCGCGACCGCGAAACGCTCACCGGGTGGGTCGGGGCCGCGGGCCATCACCAGCATCCTACGGCGCAAGACCGATGCCGACCTTGAAAAGACCAAATCATTTGCGCTAACTTGGCCCGACCACCATGCCAATACGCGAGCCCCAGGGGTCGGCAGGGACCGAACGGCGCTCGGAGGCCCCTTCCGGCTCGCCCGACGGGCTCCCGCGCACCATGACGGTCCGCGACGCCACCTTCGACGTCATGCGCTCGCTCGAGCTCACGTCGATCTTCTCCAACCCGGGCTCGACCGAGGTGCCGTTTCTGGCCGGCCTGCCGGACGACATGCGCTTCGTCCTCGCCCTCCACGAGGGCTCCGTGGTCGGGATGGCCACCGGCTTCGCGCTCGGGCGCGGCAAGCCGGCCTTCGTCCTCCTTCACACCACGGCGGGGCTCGGCAACGCCGTGGCCGCCCTGGCCACCGCCCGCGTGAACCGCGCGCCGCTGGTGGTGGTGGTGGGCCAGCAGGACCGCCGCCACCTGGCACTCGAGCCCTTCCTGGCGGGGCGCCTCGAGGGCCTGGCCGGCGACTATCCGGTGTGGGTCGACCAGCCCGCGCGCGCGCAGGACGTGCCCGGCGCTGTGACCCGCGCCTACCACGAGGCGGTCACGGGCCGCGGGCCGGCGATCGTGATCGTTCCGATGGACGACTGGGACGCCCCGGGGCCGGAGCGTCACGAGCTCGCGGGCCCGGCGCGGCTCCTGCGCGCCGGCGCCCCCGATCCCGGCGCGGTCGACGAGCTTGCTGAGCTGCTCTCGGGCGCCGCGGCGCCCGTGCTGGTGGTGGGGGCGGGGGCCGACTCGCCCGACACCTGGGCCGCGCTCATCGCGCTGGCCGAGCGGCTCGCATGCCCCGTCTGGCAGGAGTCGTTCGGCGCCCGCGCCGGCTTCCCCCAGGACCACGCGCTCTTCGCGGGCCATCTCCCGGCCGACCGGGAGCGCCTGCGCCAGGCTCTGGCGCCCCACGACGCGATCCTCGCGGTCGGGGCGCCGGTCTTCCGGCAGTACCCGTTCGATGCCGGGCCGCTCGTCAACCCCGGCACCCGGCTCGCGCTCGTCACCGACGACCCCGACGAGGCGCACCGCAGCCCGACCGACCTCACGCTGCTGGCCGAGCCGGGCGAGGTGTGCCGGCGGCTCGCGGCGCAGCTCCCCGCCCGCACGCTCAACGCCTACCCAGAACGGGCCAAGCCGGCCCGGCTCGAGGCGCCGGCGCCGGGCGAGCCGCTCCTGCCCGGGCACGTCCTGGCCGCCCTCGCCGAGCGGCTGCCGCGCGACGCGATCGTGGTCGAGGAGACGCCCTCGAGCCGGCCGGAGCTCCACCAGCGGATCGCCGCGGCGGAGCCGATGGGCTTCGTGAGCGCGGCGATGGGCGGGCTCGGCTTCGCCATGCCCGGGGCGATCGGCCTGCGTATGGCCCTGCCCGAGCGGCCCGTGCTCGCCGTGGTGGGGGACGGATCCTCGATGTACGCGATCCAGGCGCTCTGGAGCGCCGCCCGCTACGAGGTCGGAGCACTGTTCGTGGTGCTGGCCAACGGCCGCTATGCGATCATGGACCGGCTCGCCGAGGCCGCCGGCAGCCCCGGGCCCTGGCCGGACTTCGAGACGATCGACATCTCCGCGATGGCGCGCGCGATGGGCTGCGCCGCGACGCGGGTCGATGACCTCGACGCGCTGACGCGCTCCCTCGACGAGCTGCTGACGGGCCTCGCGGATCGCCGCGAGCCGGTGCTCCTCGAGGTCGGCGTCGCGCCGGACGAGAGCTTCGAGCCCTAGGCGCTCAGGCGGCGGCCGACACGCCACCGGTGTTCATCGCCTCGAGGATGGCGCCCTCGCTGAGCCCGTCGCCGGAGAGCTCGGCGCAGATGCCGCCCTGGTAGAAGACCGCCACCCGGTCGCAGAGCTCGGCCAGCTCCGCGACGTCGGTGGAGCAGAGCAGCACGACGCCGCCCGCCCGGGCGGCCGAGCGGATCAGCCCGTGCATCTCGGCCTTGGCGCGCACGTCCACCCCGCGGGTGGGGTCGTCGAGCAGCAGCACCCCCGGCTCGGCGTCGAGCCACTTGGCGAAGACGAGCTTCTGCTGGTTGCCCCCGGACAGCCGCCCGGCCGGCTCGTCCACCGACGGCGTCCGGACGTGCAGGTTGCGGACGTGCTCGCGCGCCCGCTCGCGCAGATTCCCCTTCCGCACGACCCAGCCCTCCCGGGCGAGGCCCACCGCCCGCACCTGGCCCACGTTCTCCCAGACGGTCTTGTCGAGCAGGAGCCCCAGCCGGCGCCGGTCGCCGGTGACGAGCGCGACTCCCGCTCGGATCGCGTTGCGCAGCCCGCGGGGTGCGGGCCTGCCTCCGGGGAGCAGGACCTCGCCGGACCTGGGTCGGCGAAGGCCGGCCACCAGCTCGAGTACGGCCAGGTGGCCCGAGCCGGCGACTCCGGCGAGGCCCACGATCTCCCCCGGCGGAGCATTCAGGGTTACGTTCCGGAGCCGGTCGGTGGCCACGTTGCGGAGCGCGAGCCCGCTCGCGTCCTCGGCGGTGACCGTCCGCTCCAGGTCGAGGCTGGGCGCCGCGCTCTCGTGGCCCTTCCCGACCATCGCCTCGACCAGCGAGCCCATGCTCAGCTCCGAGCGCGGCACGCCGCTCAGCACCAGCTTGCCGTCCCGAAGCACGGTGACCTCGTCGGCCACCTGCATCGCCTCCTCGAGGATGTGTGAGACGAACACCACCGCCACCTCGCGCTCGCGCAGCACGCGGACGATGCCGAGCAGCGCCTCCGTGCTCGACGCCTCGAGCGCCGAGGTGGGCTCGTCGAGGATCAGCACGCGCGGGTCGGTGAGAAGGGCCTTGGCGATCTCCACGAGCTGCCGCTCGGCCAGCGAGAGTGATCCGAGCGGCTGGCGCATCGACACCTCGAGGCCGAGCTGGTCGAGGATCGGCTGCGCCCGCTCGGCCATGGCCTTGCGGGACACGAACGGCCCCCGCTTGACCTCGCGCATCGGGAACAGGTTGGCGAGCACGTCGAGATCCGGGAACAGGTTGAGCTCCTGGGAGACGACCGCCACGCCGTGGCGGACGGCCTCGACCGTGTTCGCGAACGAAACCGGCCGGCCGTCGAGGCGCAGGACTCCTGCGTCTGGAGGGACAGCCCCGGCGACGATCTTGACGAGCGTTGACTTGCCCGCCCCGTTCTCACCGAGAACGGCGTGAACCGTGCCGGCGCGAACCGTGAGGTCCGCGCCGGCCAGGGCCACGACGCCGCCGTAGGCCTTGCGAATGCCCTGCGCCTCGAGCATGCCGGCCGCTAGGGCAGCGGCTTGATGTACTGGCTCGGGTTCGCCAGCTGCTTGTTCACCTCGTCCTTGAACCCGTTGTAGCGGGTGGTGTTGTTCTTCTGCCGGGCCTGGATCTCGTCGACGTTCTTGCTGTTGACGACCAGGGAGCCGGGGTTCCACCAGCCCTTGGGGATCTTCTTGCCCTTCTGGGCGTTGTCGGCGAGTACCTTGAGCGCGATGTAGCCCTTGAGCCAGTGCTCGGGCGACACGAGCGTGTAGACCAGGCCGTCCTTGACCCCTTGCAGGGCGACCGGGTCGAGGTCGGCGGCCCCGACGAGGTAGCGCTTGCCGGTCTTCCGCTGGATCTGCGCCATCGAGACGGCGTCAGCCGTGCCCGGCCCGACGTACGCGATCGCGTTCGGATTCGCCTTCACCTTGGCGCTCCAGCTGTTGAAGTTGTCCGTCGGGTTCTGCTTCGAGTCGAAGTTGAGGAACGTGACGCCGGGCCGCTCCTTCTTCATGGTCTGCTCGAAGCCCTTGTTGCGGTCCTCGAGCACCACGAGGCCGGGCGTGTCGGTGCCGACGAGGATCTTGCCCTTGGCGTCCTTCGGGATCTTCGGCAGCATCGCCTTGGCGAGCGTCTGGCCGAGCTCGACGTTGCTGTTGCCGATGAACAGCGGCACGTTCGTGCCCTTAGGCGCGGGCGTGTCCACCGCCACCAGCGGGATGCCCGCCTGGTCGGCCTGCTGGAGGGGCCTCACGAACAGGTCCGGGAAGAGCGTCTCGAGCGCCAGTCCGTCCTTTGAGGTCCGGATGGCCGACTGGAACAGCTTCACCTGGGCCGGGCCGTCCGCGTCGGGCGGCGCCGACTCGCTGAAGTGGACGCCCGGCGAGTGCTCGGCCGCCGACTTCGCGCCCAGCGCCATCTCCTGGGCGAAGTTGCCGTTGGTGGTGGCGTAGACGAAGCCGAGGTCGACGTCCTTCTTGCTGCCGCTCGAGCTGCTCGAGCCGCAGCCCGCGGCAACGAGCGCCAGCACCACCAAGGCGCCCAACGCGCCGAGTCCCCACTTGAGCCTGTTCGGCCGATGTCCTGCTGAGGTCATGTCGCCCCTCCGTAATGGGTTCTGGCCGGGCGCTTCACAGGCCCAGCCTCGTACTGCGTTGGCGCCGGCGGCTGCGAAGCAGACTGTCCAGCGCGACTGCCACGAGAATCACTGCGCCGGTCGCGAACGAGCTCCAGTTGACCGGCACGTTGAAGTAGGCGAGGCCGCTGTCGACGACGCTCAGGAGGATCGCCCCGAAGACGGCGCCGACGACGGTGGCGCTGCCCCCGCGCAGGGGGGTTCCCCCGATCACGGCAGCGGCGATCGCCTGGAGCTCGAAGCCGGTGCCGATGTTGGGGTCGCCCGAGGTGAAGAAGGCCAGGCCGAGCATGCCCGCGAGGCCCGAGAGGAAGCCGATCATCACGAGCGTCTGCACGCGCACGCGCGCGATCGAGATGCCCGAGAACGTGGCCGCCTCGGGGTTGGAGCCGATGGCGCGCACCCGGTAGCCGAACGGGGTCAGCCGGAGGACCGCGGTGAGGACGATCGTCACCGCGATCAGCACCCAGACGCTCGTCGGCAGGCCCAGCGTGTTGCCGCCGAAGATCGTGAAGAACTTGCTCTCGGCCGGCAGCCCGGTGACCTGCTGGCCGTTGGCGAGGGCCTGGGCCAGGCCGCGGAACATCGAGAGCGTGGCGAGCGTCGCGACGATCGTCGGGATCGCGATCGCCTGGGCCAGGATCGCGTTGAGGAGGCCCATGGCGGAGCCGCTCAGCAGGCCGAGCAGCACCGCCACCCACGGGTTCATCCCGTGGCTCATGAGGAGCGCGGAGATGATCAGCGACAGCCCGAACATGGAGCCCACCGACAGGTCGATCTCCCTCATGGAGATCAGGAAGGCCATGCCCGCGGCGATGATCCCGACGTAGACCGACTGCTGCGCGACGTCCTTGAGCTGGCTGACCGTCAGGAAGTCGGGATGGATGATCCCGATGCCCACCGCCAGCGCGATCGTCGCGATGAGGACGCTGTTCGACTCGACCTCGAGCGCCCGCTTGCCGAGGTTCCGCGCCGTCGAGCCCGGCTTCGGCCGCTCGGCGGGCTCCTCCTTCGCCTCGGGTGGGGTCGCTTCGGCGTCAGTCACTACGGGCACGGGGCAGAACCGTCTCCTCATCCTCGCTGACCGTCCGGCGGATGCCGGGCGGCGCGGCGCGAACGTAGCGGTCTACCCGCTAACTGTCAAATCATATGTTCAATCACGCGGCGGCCGTGCCGCCGCGTGATTGGTCGCTAGTCGTTAGTCGTTAGTCGCTAGGCACGGCCGAGGGTCAAGCCCTAGCGACTAGCGACTAGCGCCTAAAGCCGGCGGGCGGTGAGCGTCGCCCGAACGACCGTCTTCCCATGCCGCGCCACGAGGTGCAGCGTGTAGCGCCCGCGGCGAAGCGTCCGCGAGCGGAAGTGGACCCGGAGCACGTGGTTCGCGCGGACGGTGCGCGGCTTGTAGCGGACCAGTGTCTTCTTCCCTCGCTTCAGGCTCACGCGCACGCGCGCGCGTTGGGCCACCCGCAGCACGGCTCGGAGCGTCACGTGGCGCGGGCCGCCGAACACCGGGCGCGCCAGCCGGAAGGCCCTCACGAGATCGCAGGAGGGGCCGCGGTCGAAGCTGCCGCGGCGGCGGAACTTGCCGTGGGTGCGGGCGAGGGCGAAGCGGCGCACCGCGCCCCCGCGGCTGATCCGCACCATGTACCAGCCCCGGCCGAGGTGTGAGCCCTTCCCGTTCCAGGTGAACGAGGCACCGCGGTGGAGGAAGCGCTTGACCCGGCGGGTGCGCACGATCCGGCGCCCGCGCGACACCTTGAGCACGTCCACGTTGACCGGCCCGACCGAGTCGAACGCGAAGCGGATGCCGCGGCGCACCGGCCGCGCCGCCGCCGAGGCGAAGCCGTCCTGCCGGATCGCGCCGCGCAGCGGCAGGTCGCGCGAGGAGTGGCCGACGTAGACGCCGTAGCACCCGGGGGCGATCGCCCATCGGTTTGCCGGCGTGTCCCAGTAGGAGAAGGCGCGCGAGCCGAGCGCGAAGCGCACGCGCTTCGAGCGGCCGGGGCGCAGCGCCACCTTCTTGAAGCCCTTGAGCTGGTGCGGAGGCTGGATCACCCCGGGCCGCGGCTGCGGCAGGCCGAGGTAGAGCTGCGGCACGTCCGAGCCCGTCCGCTTGCCGACGTTCTTGACGCGCACGCTCACGGCGTTGTGGCGGACGCGCAGCGCCGAGTAGCGGAAGCGCGTGTAGGAGAGCCCGAACCCGAACGGGAACGCCGGCTTGAGCCCGTGGGCGTCGTACCAGCGGTAGCCGACGAGGACGCCCTCCTTGTACTGAACGCGCTCGTCTGTGCCCGGGTACTTCTCGGGGTCGCCGGCGGTGGGAAGGTCGGCCTCGCTGCGCGGGAAGGTGGCCGGCAGCCTGCCTCCCGGAAGGGCGTCGCCGAAGAGCACGCGGGCGATGGCGTGCCCGCCCTCCTCGCCGGGATACCACGCCTCGACGAGCGCCTTGACGCGGTCGCGCCACGGCGTGAGCGCCGGCCCGCCGGTCTGGAGCACGACGATGGTGTTCTTGTTGGCGGCGGCGACCTTCTCGATCAGGCCGTCCTGGTCGCCCGCGTAGGGCGGGCACTCGAGCGAGAGGCAGCGGCGGTCGACGCCCTCGGACTGGTAGTCGCCCGCGAAGACGACCGCGACCTGCGCCCCGTGGGCGGCCGCGGCGGCGCTGTCGGCGTCACTGCCGTCGTCGTAGCTCACGCGCACCCCCGGGCCCGCCCGGGCGGCGATCGCCTGGCGCGGCGTGGTGTAGGAGAACGGCTTGACGTTCCCCGAGCCGCCGCCGGTCTTGAACGTGTCCGCGTCGGAGCCGATGACCGCGATCGAGCGGACGCCGCGCAGGGGCAGGGCGCCGCGGTTCTCGAGCAGGGTGATCGCCGACTCCTCGATCCGCTGCGCGGTCCGGGCGTGCGCAGCCTTGTCGATCTGGCCGTCGTCGTCGCGGTATGCCTGCCGGTCGAAGAAGCCGTAGGCGAACAGCGTCCGCAGGATCCGGCGCACGTGCTCGTCGACGGTCGCCGTGCTCGCCTGCTGTGCGGCGAGCGCCAGCCGGATCTGCGTGGGCGAGTAGGCGATGCCCGGCCACGGCTCGAAGTCCAGGCCGTTGTTGAGCGAGGCCGCGGTCCCCTGGGGATGGGCCGCGCCGTAGTCGGCGAGCACGTAGCCCTTGAAGCCCCACTCGTGCTTGAGGATCCCCTCCAGCAGGTGGTCGTTCTCGCACGCGAACTGACCGTCGAGGCGGTTGTACGAGCACATCACCGAGCCGACGTTCGCCTCCTTGACCGCCGCCTCGAACTGGGGCAGGTAGACCTCGCGCAGCGTCCGCTCGTCCACCACCGAGTCGACGAGCATCCGGTTGCCCTCGGCGCCCGGCACGCCCAGCGGCTGCCCCGGCCGGCTCTGGTCCGCGGCCGGGCTCGGGCCCTCCTGGTTGTTGGCCGCGAAGTGCTTGACGTCCGCGATCACGCCCTGCGACTGCGCCCCCCGGATCCAGCCCACGGCCAGCCGCGAGACGAGGAACGGATCCTCGCCGTAGCCCTCGAAGGTCCGCCCCCCGAGCGGGGTGCGCATGATGTTCACGGTGGGGGCGAAGAGCACGTCGTTGCCCTTCGAGCGCGCCTCGTTGGCGATCGTGGCGCCGTGGTCGTGGGCGGCCGCCGGGTCGAAGGTCGCCGCCAGCGCCATCGGGATCGGCATCGCGGTCGTGTTGCCCTGCCGCGGGCCGACCGGGCCGTCGCTGTAGTAGACCGGCGGCAGGCCGACCCGGGCGACGCCGTCGCTCGTGCCCGTGTGCGAGTGCGCGGAGCCGCTCACCCCGAACGGGTCGTCGCCGGCCAGCAGGGAGATCTTCTCGTTCTCCGTGAGCGCGTCGAGCAGGAGGCCGGCGCGCTGGTCGGGGGAGAGCGAGGTGTCGCACCACGGCCGCGCCGGCGCGCTGCCGCAGCGCCCTGCCGCCGGCGCGCCGGCGGCAGTCGCAAGGAGCATCACCGCGACCACCGCCACGGCCCCCGCCGATCGCCTCAAGACCCGATTCATCGTCCCCGCGCGCGGCACCTTATCCGGCGCGCTTGCGCAAGGCGCCGAGCGCACCGGCCACGATGGCCGAGGCCGGCCGCGGGTCCCTCAGCGAGAACAGCGCGTGCGCCGTGTGGCGGCGGGGGAACAGGTCGCGCGCGGCGGCGAACCGGCCACGGCGGACTCCGGCCACGATCGCGCGCACGTCTCCGGTCTCGTGGCGGAAGCGCATGCCCACGCGGTAGCCGCGCGCCTCGACCGGCCGGCCGAGCAGCAGCATCGTCCAGATCGCCGGGAGGTTGATCCCGGCGGCCACGGCGAGCGTCAGCGACACGTAGAAGCGCGGGTTGAGGTCGATCACGTAGTCCTCCCCGCCGCTCTCGATGATCTGGAGGTTGAAGATCCCGCTCCAGCCGAGCGCCTTCATGAACGCCGCCGTTCGGTCCTCGCGCTCGGCCGTCATCGGGATCGTCTCGGCGAACACGGCCTGCCCGCAACGGTCGGGCCAGACGCGGTGGACGACGTGCTGGTTGGCGCCGTGCAGAACGCCGTCGTAGGCCACGCCGTTGATGCTGATCAGCGGCCCTTCGATGTAGGGCTGGACGAGCCCGAGCTCGTCCGGCAGCCGGCGCAGCGACTCCTCGAGGGCTGCCATCGACGTGACCCGGCACGCCTCGTAGCGCTGCAGCGAGCCCCCCGTGGTCAGCTCGGAGTTGAGCGGCTTGACGATCGCCGGAACCGGCTGGTCGCTCGTGGCCAGGAGCTCCGGTGACAGGACGCGGATCGGCGGGTTGCGGAACCCGGCCGGCGGCGCGAGCAGCGCCAGCGACACCTTGCTCGTGGCGCGCCTCAGCGCCACCTCGCTTGGCGTCCCCACCGCCACCGACTCCGGGAACGCCTCCTCGCGCCCGGTCATCGCCAGCAGCGCCGCCTCCGTCCCGGGAAGCACCGCCGCGACTCCCAGCCGCTCCGAGGCATCGGCGAGCGCCGCCACGAACTCCTCGGGCGCGGCGCGCGCGTCGGGCACGTCGACGTACCCGGCCGCCGCCCGCGAGCGAGCGCC
This sequence comes from Thermoleophilaceae bacterium, assembly GCA_036406475.1. Taxonomy (GTDB): domain Bacteria; phylum Actinomycetota; class Thermoleophilia; order Solirubrobacterales; family Thermoleophilaceae; genus DASXBA01. Next base: position 13,693 of record DASXBA010000014.1, read on the forward strand.
GAGACTCTCGCGCGACTGCACCGCCGCCCATGTCTCGAACCCCGCCCGATCCAGCGCCCGCAAGGCCGCGAGCCCCGCCGGGTGCTCGCTACCGGTCACCAGCACCCTGGTGTTCACACCCCTACTTTGTCACCGCTTCCTCCTTTGCACGCCACCCAAAGCCCCCGTCCTCGCTCCCGAGCGTCCCGGGCGAGGCGCGCGAACAGGTCGGCGTGGGCCACGTTCGGGGGAATCGTGAGCGTCCGCGCGTAGCCGCGCTCGACCAGCTCCGCGTTGACGAACAGCCCGTCCCGGTACACGTACGCGAGCAGCCGCCCGTAGCGGTCGCGCCGCTCCGCGTCGAAGCGCAGGGTCACCCGGCGACCGTCGAGCAGGCGCTCGGTTTCGGCCGAGGCCGCCTTGGCGTAGCACTGGACCGGTGTGCCCGGCTTGACGGATTCGGGCGTGTCGATCCCGATCAGCCGAACCTTCTCGAGCCGCTCGTCGAGCCGCACCTCGATCGTGTCGCCGTCCACCACGCGCGTGACCGGCGCCGACTCCGCGTCGCCCGAGCCACTCCGGCCACCCGCCACCAGGTAGGCCGCAACAGCAGCAAGCAGGACGATCCAGGGGACGAGTCGGCTGGCACGCACCGGGCGAGCGTAGGAGCGCCCGTCGATGTCGTGGGCGCGAAGTTGCGGAGAAATCACGCGCGCGTTACGGGCCTGCGCGCCCCCTACCCTCAGGCGTGTGTCCTACTTCCAGGCCGTCCGGATCTACTCGGCCGCCGAGATGTGCATCCTCACCGCGCTCATCGCCGTCTGGCTGGCGGGCGCGAGCGACCAGGCGCAGCTCGTCCTCGGCTGGACGCACGGCTTCGGCTGGATCCTGCTCTGCGTGCTCGTCGCGCGCGGGTGCGCGCGCGGGATCTTCCCCTGGCCGCTGCTGGCGGCCACGGTCTCGCCGCTGGGCCCGATAGGGAGCACCGCCGGCCTCGAGTACCTGAGCCGTCGCAGGCCCGCCGCCGGGTAGCCTGAGCGGCCTTGTTCCCGCTCAACCTCCCCAACACGCTCACGCTCGCGCGGATCCTGCTGGTGCCCGTACTCGTGGTGGCGCTCACGGTCGAGACCCCGGGCGGATCGACGATCGCGGCCATCGTCTTCGCCGTCGCCGCGCTGACGGACGGCCTCGACGGCTACATGGCGCGCTCGCGGCAGGCGGTCACGACCTTCGGCAAGGTCATGGACCCGGTGGCGGACAAGCTGATGATCGCGGCCGCGCTGATCTCGCTCGTGAGCCTCGACCGGCTCCAGCCGTGGGTCGCTATGGTGATCATCGCGCGCGAATTCGCCGTGAGCGGCCTGCGGATCGCCGCCGGCCAGCAGGGTGTCGTGATCCCGGCGAGCAAGCTCGGCAAGGCGAAGACGATCGTGCAGGTCGTGGCCGTCCTCGCCCTGATCGCCGCCTCCGACGCCGACGCGGCGTGGGTCCAGTTCCTCGTCTACTCGATGGTCGCGATCACCGTCGTGTCCGGCGCCGACTACTTCCTCAACTTCCGGCGCAGGCTCGAGGAGGTCACGCGAGGGCGCGGCTCGCGGGCCGAGCCGTCCTGACGCGCTAGGCGGCCGGGTTGTGGACGGTCTCCGACAGCCGCTCCAGTAGCTCCTCGCGCGAGGTGCCGCGGAGGTAGAGCGCGCGGTCGAACAGCCGCCCGTAGATGTCGAGCACCGCGAACAGCACGTCAGCGGTGCCGACCGTCTCGGCCTCCCGTGAGGCCGCCATCGCGGTAGCCCGCGCGGTCACCTCTTCGACGGCATCGCCACCGAGCGGCAGGTTGCCCGGCTCCTGGACGTGGCCGTTGGGCTCCGATCCGGTCATCAGCGGCGCCTCGCCGACGCCGAGGCTCTGAAGGGTGTTGCCGACCTGGCCGTGGAGCCTGAGCGTGCGGAGCCAGCGCTCCGCCTGGTCCTCGGCCGAGTGGGAGAAGGCCATGGCGGTGCCCGCCAGGGTCACGACGAGCGCTGCATCCTGAGACAGGGGGATATGGGGAGAGTCCTGCGTCACGTACGCCTCCATGCGTCTGTGCGGCGTCCGCCTCGTGCGTGCACCGCGTGTGGGTCCTATCGACGGTTGTCCCCGCTGCCTGCAACGGGGTAACTCAGCCTGGCCGAATGGACGTCTCTACGAGGCCGGCTCGGCCTCGAGCCACTCGCGCATCGTCACGTGCCGGGTCATGTGCTCGTCGCTCTCGATCTCCTCGACGAGCCGGCCGAGCAGCCCGTAGCGCTCCGCGACGACGTTGTGTTTGTGGATCGTCTCCAGATTCTCCTGACGCGCGTGTATGAACGCGTCGGCGCCGAGATCGCGGAACCGCCCCACCGCCATCCGGATCATCTCCCGGACGCAGTCCTCGACGAAGCGCGGGCGACGATGCGCCTTCTCGACCACCTCGACCTCGTCGGGCCGCTTCATCAGCTCGTAGATCTCCGAGCTCATCGAGTTCTCGACGATCTCGAGCAGGGCGCTCGCCTCGATGCCCTCCTCGCAGGTCTCCGAGCAGCCCACGTAGAGCGTCCCGATGCCTCGCTGATTGTGCGTCGCCACGGGCACGTGCTCGAACACGCGCGCGATCTCGTCCTCGGTGAAGCCGTCGGCGGCGAGCCGCTCCTCCGCCCTGTCCATGACCATCTCCTGCGCGCAGGGGCAGGCGGTCATGCCCTGGGCCTGCACGCCCACGAGCCGGCGCGTCCCGCGGTCGGAGGCGACGGCCGAGCCGAACAGCGTGTAGATCTCCTGCGTCGGCGTGCCGGACACCGGCGCCGGCTTGTGCTCCGGATAGCGCGCAGCGATCTTCACCTCGGCGCGCAGGCCGCCCTGGCGGTCGCGCACGCGCTCCGCGATGTGGGCCGCCAGTGTCTCCGCCTTGAACGCCTCTCTCAGCACCACCGAGTCGATGGCCTCGTTGACGACCTCCTCGAAGCGCGACATGTGTGCGCCCTTCTGGTCCGGCGGGAGGTCGACGAAGCACTCGAGCTCCGCGTAGAAGAGCTGCTCGGACCCGTTCGAGCGGATGCGGAGGACCTTCTCCACACCCGTCACGCCGACGCGCGAAAGGCTCACGCGGGTGACCGGGGAGCGGGCCTGGACGTCGTCTCCGAGAACGGCGGCGGGGTCGGTCATGACGGCCCCTGACGATACCGACGCATCGGAGCGGGCAATCCGCCAGATCCGTTGTACACTCGCCTTGGCTTCGACGCCGGGGACTTTGTGGGCCCCTCTACGCGCAGCCCCTCGCGGCACCTGCCGCGGCAAAAACCTGACATAGACGAGACAGGGGGACCGCTGGTCCCCTGAACGTTTTCTGGAGGAGCGAGGGGTTGACCGAAAAGCATGAGGGAGTAGGGCTGCTCACCACCCAGGCGGAAGCGCCTGACCTGGAGCACGAAGAACTGAAGAACCTCGTCGCCGAGGGCCGTGAACGCGGTTACCTGACGTTCGAGGAGATCGCCTCGTGCCTCGAGGAGGTCGAGGTGACCAAGGAGCAGGTGCGCGACCTGCACGTCTACCTGGTCGACAGCGGGATCGAGATCGTCTCCGCCGACGGCAAGCCCCAGCAGATGGCGCCGCCCGTCCAGCAGGCCGACGGTCAGGCGAACGCCCAGAAGAAGCCCGAAATCGACCTCACGGTCGAGCCCAGCCTCGACTCGCTCCGGCTCTACCTCCGCTCGATCGGCCGCGTCGACCTCCTGACCGCCGACCAGGAAGTGATGCTCGCCAAGCGCATCGAGCGCGGCGACATGTACGCCAAGCAGCAGATGATCGAGGCCAACCTGCGCCTGGTCGTCTCGATCGCCAAGGGCTACCTCGGCCGCGGGCTCTCGTTCCTCGACCTGATCCAGGAGGGCTCGCTCGGCCTCATCCGGGCAGTCGAGAAGTTCGACTACCGCCGCGGCTACAAGTTCTCGACCTACGCGACCTGGTGGATCCGCCAGGCGGTCACCCGGGCGATCGCCGACAAGGCGCGCACGATCCGCATCCCCGTCCACATGGTCGAGAAGCTGAACAAGGTCGTCCACGTCGAGCGCCAGCTCGTGCAGGAGTTCGGCCGGGAGCCCTCGCCCGAGGAGATCGCGCTCGAGCTCCAGTGGACCGCGCGCGAGGTCAAGGACATCCTGCGCATCTCCCAGCTTCCGGTCTCGCTCGAGAAGCCGATCGGCGAGGAGGAGGACTCCGAGCTGGGCGACTTCGTCGAGGACGAGACCGCCGAGTCGCCGTTCGAGCTGGCTTCCGAGAACCTGCGCCGCGAGAACGTCCGCCGGGCGCTCGACGCGCTACCCCAGCGCGAGCGCGAGGTGATCGAGATGCGCTACGGCCTCAAGGGCCACCAGGCGCGGACGCTCGAGGAGGTCGGCCGCGCCTTCGGCGTCACTCGCGAGCGAATTCGCCAGATCGAGAACAACACGCTGAAGAAGCTCGAGGGCCTGCCCGAGGCCCAGCGCCTGCGCGACGCGTCCTAGCGGTGCGCTTCAAGCCAGTCGTGCTGCACGCCGCGGCGTGACGCGCCGGCTGCCGCCTTCCTGACCTTCAGCCCCTTGCCGCCCTTCTCGCAGCGGACGTTGCCGGACGCGGTGAACGAGTTGGTCGTGTCCGGGTTGCCGAACAGGAACTCGTAGCCGCGGCCGTCGCTCGTCGGGTCGGCGTAGACGATGTCGTTCGCGCCGTTCAGAACGCCGAAGCCGGTTGTCTGCCACCCGCGCGGGCAGCGCACGATGTAGGAGCCGACGTTGTTGGTGCTGAGCGGCGGGATGAGGATGTCGGGCCCGTCGTAGGTCGCGACCGCCAGCCGAGGGCTGGCCTTCTTCTTCCTCTTGGCGTCGCTCGTGAGCGGCGAGACAACCAGGGCAAGCAGCGCGAGACAAGCGGCGCCAGCGACGATGCGTCTCATGGGATCCTCCTGAGGGCGGGGTGCCGCATGACGGTACAGCGGGTGCCCTTTTGGGCACAAGGGTCCGCCCACTCCCGACCCCAGACACCGCCTCTAGAATCGAGCAGCCGTACCCCGGGGGGATGCCCGAGCGGCCAAAGGGACCAGGCTGTAAACCTGGCGGCGTATGCCTACGCAGGTTCGAATCCTGCTCCCCCCATCGAACGTCCCGGAATACCGCCCATGGCGCGTACTGCGGGACGTTCGATGGCCATACCTCGCTCGGGCACCATTGGTCCATGCGCACCGTCGATCCACCAGCATCAGGCGGCCAACTCCAGCGTTCTGTCGCCGCATGCCTGGCCGCCGTCCTCGAGCTGGACATCGGCGACGTCCCGCTGCCCGACGAGCAACATCCGGAGCCGTGGACGGTCTGGCGCAACTGGCTCAGCCAGCGAGCGCTCGGCCTCGTGCCCATCGACGAGCCGGCCGGGTTCAACTGGCCCGGACCGTGGCTGGCGCTGCTGCGCGCCGCCGGCGGAGGGCAGGTGGCCGCTGTGGCATTCGGCGCGCCTCCGGGCATCGCGTGGCACCCGTTCGGAGGGCCTGAGACGTTCGACGCGGTCGAGGCCGGATACCTGGTCGCTCCCGCCGACGTCGCGCTTTGGTCACACGACCGGAAGACGACGAGCCGCGGCTACGGCACGGTCGAAGCGATCGTCGTCGGTCCCGAGGCCGAGGCTGCCCTGCGATCGGTCCAGACCGCACGTGCCCACGCCGGACGCGGCTTGGAAGGCGATCGCTACTTCGAAGCTCGCGGCACTTTCTCGAACACCCACAGTCGCGGGCACGACCTGACGCTCATCGAGGCCGAGGTCATCGACGAACTGAGCTTCCCCGGCGGACGGCTCGCACCAGAGGAAGCCCGCCGCAACCTCATCACCCGCGGCATCGACCTCAACGCCCTGGTTGGCAGGCGTTTCCGGGTCGGCGACGTCGAATGTCTTGGGCAGCGGCTATGCGAGCCATGCGCACACCTGGAGCGATTGACGGCACGCGCGGGTAGGCCCGGCAGCCTGCGCGCGCTCATTCACAAAGGCGGCCTGCGCGCCGACGTGCTCTCCGACGGAGCGATCAGCGTGGGCGACCCGGTCAGCGCCGACTGATTCCCGTAGGTTGGGCGCCCACCCGATCTCGAAAACAGGAGCATCCATGAGCAACCCGCAGACCCCCGCCGTCGAGGACGCCGCCCAGGTGACGCCCGACGCGATCATGCAGCTCGGGCTCGGATTCTGGGGCTCGAAGACGCTGCTGAGCGCGCTCGAGCTCGGGGTCTTCTCGCAGCTGGCGGAGGCGGGCCCGATGGATGCCGACGCGCTGCGTGAGCGGTTGGGCCTACACCCGCGGAGCGCGAGGGACTTCTTCGACGCGCTCGTCGCGCTTGGGATGCTCGAGCGGGCGAACGGGCAGTACGCCAACACACCGGAGACCGAGCTTTTCCTCGACCGGGCCAAGCCCTCCTACGTCGGCGGCCTCCTCGAGATGGCCAACGACCGTCTCTACGGGTTCTGGGGGTCGCTGACCGAGGGGCTGCAGACGGGTATCCCGCAAAACGAGGGCAAGGTAGGCGGGGACTTCTTCGCGGCGCTCTACTCCGACGAGGCACGGCTCGCCCAGTTCTCACGCGCGATGAGCGCCATCAGCATCGGGGCAGCCCAGGCAATGGCAGCCAAGTTTCCCTGGCGGGATCACAACACGGTGATCGACGTCGGCTGCGCAGAGGGCGCCGTGCCGGTTCAGATCGCCCTTGCCCACGAGCACATCAGCGGCGGCGGCTTCGACCTGCCACCGCTCGCGCCGATCTTCGACGCGTATGTCACCGGCTTCGGGCTCGGCGAGCGCCTGCACTTCACGAGCGGCGACTTCTTCGCCGAACCACTGCCCACTGCGGACGTGCTCGTGATGGGGCACATCCTGCACGACTGGGAGCTCGACAAGAAGCGGGTGTTGCTGCAAAAGGCGTACGAGGCGCTGCCCGACGGCGGTGCTCTGATCGTCTACGACGCGGTCATCGACGACGACCGCCGCAGCAATGCGTTCGGGCTGCTGATGAGCCTCAACATGCTCATCGAGACCCCGGGGGGCTTCGACTACACGGGCGCCGACTGCCGCGCCTGGATGGAAGAGGCCGGTTTCAGCGAGAGCTACGTCGAGCACCTGGCCGGGCCGGACTCGATGGTCGTCGGGATCAAGTAGGCCGCGACCGCGAAGGCATCAGCCGGCCGTCAGGCGAAACTCCTCGCTGAACTCCTCCAGGAAGTTGGGACCCGCGTCGCCGCCGTAGAGCGTCTCGAAGAACTCCGCGGTGCGCAGGGCGGGCCTGACCTCCCAGCGAAAGCGCGCGGGCGACTCCGCTGCCATCTGGTGGGGCGTGCCGGCCGGCACGTCGAACGCCTCGCCGGCCTCGTAGATCCGCTCCTCGCCGTCGACGACCGCCCGCACGTTGCCCTCGAGCACCTCGAAGTGCTCGTCCTGCCGCGGGTGGAGGTGCTCGGGCGGGAGCTGGCCGTCGCCCGGATACCGAGCCTCCATCTCGAGCAGCTCGTCCTCGATCGAGACCAGCCGCAGCCGCACGCCGTTCGCCGCCTCGAGCTCTTGGCCTGAATGTGCCATTCGCGAAGAGCCGCCGATCGGACTCGAACCGATGACCCCCTCCTTACCATGGAGGTGCTCTACCAACTGAGCTACGGCGGCCTGGGGTCAGGCCATTCTAGGCGCGGCTCGGAGGTGCGTCAGGCCGTGGCGACCGTGGCCGGCTCGTAGTCCGCCTCGACGATCTGGCCGTCGCTGAAGCGGTAGACCCAGCGGCCCTGCGAGTCGGCCATGCCGCCCTCCGGGCGGATCAGCCGGATCCAGCCGAGCACCTCCACGCTGTCGCCCTTCTCGCGGAAGCTGTAGGGCGAGACCCTGACGTCGCCGCCCGCGTCGCGCTGATCGCGGAAGAAGGCGCGCGCGGTCTCGACGCCGCGGAGCACCTCGCCGCGGCTGGCCGCCGGACGGAACACGCAGTCCGGGTGGCAGTGCTCGAACAGCGCCTCCATCCCGCGCGCATGGCCCTCGCTCTCGAGCCGCTGCCAGGCCTTTTTCACTCGCGCGAGGTTCTGCGACTGCGACGCCATCCCCACTGAATCTATCCGTCCGCAGAGGGGAAGTGCATCATCATCCCCCGCGCGTGCGGATCGCCTACCTCGTCCTGTCGCACCGCAACCCGGAGCAGGTTCTGCGGCTCGTATCGGTCCTGAACGAGGGACCTTCGGCCGAGGTCCTCGTCCGGCACGACCCGCGCCGCTCCACGCTCGACGAGCGCGCCCTCGAGCGCCTGGGCGCGAGCGCCCTTCACGACGACGTCGACTTCGACTGGGGTGGCTGGTCCCAGCTCCAGATGCTGCTCGCCTGCCTCGAGGGTGCCGCGTCGCTCGACCCGGACTGGACGCTCGTGCTCTCCGGGCAGGACTACCCGCTCCGGCCGCTGGCGGCGATCGAGGACGGCCTGGCGA